>NZ_JBPAOH010000051.1:0-44515 GCF_050875635.1 Tolypothrix sp. VBCCA 56010 | reverse complement strand
AGCCTGCCTTCGCAGGCTCTAAAACTCATATAGCCTGCGAAGGCAGGCTTTGTTTGTATAGCGATACCCTTCAAGGGTATTGCGGCAAAATTGGGATGCTCCCCATCAAAATGGGATGACTGCAATTCTATTAACCGTTGCTATTGAAGTAGCTGGCTCAGAAAAAACAAGAAATTTGTTATCAGTTACAATACCTGGAATTATCTTAATTGCATTATTTTACTTTATGACTAATTATCTTTTAGATCGAACTTTACCACGCCCTCAAACTTAGTAGTTTGCTTAGACTTAAATTAACTGCAAATCGAGAATAATTTATGTTCTTGTACATAACAAAGGAGCTTTCATAGTAATCATAAAAAATTATCCAGTTTCAGATAACCTAAATTACAGCAGATTGCCGGTTTAGGAGGTACAGTAACAGCAGTTCGTAAACCAGTTTTTTAAATGCTCAGGATTAATCAAATCGAGCGCAGTTGCCATTAAAGTATCAACTATTTTTGCAGTGGTTGGAGAAAAGGAGCGCAAAAGAGTAACACTAATCATGGTGATTAGTTCTTTGATTCTCGCAGTTATCGACGAAAAGAGTCGCCCTCAATTTATAGATTTGACAAAATTTGCAGTAGGTACATATATTGTGTTGATACCTCGGTCAAGGTTAAACAAAGCGATCGCGTATGTGACAATTTGATTTTTTAGATTATCCAAAAATAACGTCTGCGTTATTCTTATAAAAAAATTCGTCTAATATTATATAGACTATCATCGGAAATTATATTTCCGATTTTTCTTCATCAGCGATAAGAAAGCAAGCATTAGGGAACAAAGCTTCCGCTACTACTCTAAGGTAAAGTTTTTCTCTTGTCTGCTTTATTTATCCCCCTGCTTTCTTCTCGGTTAACAGTGAGTGCGAAAGCCAGCGGCAAGTTAATTTTTATCTCAATAAAATAAAAAATTTTTGCATAACAAGAAAAATATGACGATTAAAATTGTTAATTTTTGTAAAATTAAAGTCTTCAATACTAGAAACATGATTTCCAAATAGCTAAACTATCTTAAGTGCATCTGTACTGTTTTTTATAAAATGTAGATGTGGCGCTATAGCCTCGATGATCCCAGTACAACTAATCCTCAAAAACTTTCTCAGTTACCGTGATGCAACTTTAGATTTTCGCGGTTTGCATACGGCTTGTATTTGTGGTTCCAATGGCGCTGGTAAATCTTCGCTTCTCGAAGCTATCACTTGGGCGATTTGGGGTGAAAGCCGCGCCGGTGTTGAAGATGATGTTATCCATTCTGGTGCGAAAGAAGTTCGAGTTGATTTCACTTTTCAAAGCAATCAGCAAATTTATCGAGTTATTCGCACCCGCCCTCGCGGTGGAACTGGCGTTTTAGAATTTCAAGTGGAAACACCTTCTGGGTTTCGCGCACTTACCGGCAAAGGGGTAAGAGCGACTCAAGATGTAATTTTAGAACACATTAAGCTCGATTATGAAACTTTTATTAACTCTGCCTATTTGCGTCAAGGTCGTGCAGACGAGTTCATGCTCAAGCGTCCGAACGAACGCAAAGAAATTTTAGCAGAGTTATTAAAGCTAAATCAATACGATGAATTGGAAGAACGAGCAAAAGAATCGTCTCGTCAGTTTAAAGCAAAGGTAGAAGAATTAGAGCGTTCTTTGGAGTCGAGCAAAACTCAACTGCAACAACGTTCTGCTACACAGGCACAACAAGCAGAATTAGAAGTTGAACTCAACGAGCTGCAACAAATACAAGCTTTTGATAATATTCAATTACAAAGTTTGCAAGTTGTCCAGCATCAGCGCCAAAATTGGGCTGAACAATTGAGCTTTGTCAGGCAACAATACCAAAATCTGAGTTCTGATTGCGATCGCCTGCAACAAGAACAGTCAGCAATTAAAAGTCAACTTTCAGATTTACAAACAATCTTAAGTCAAGAAACCCAGATAAAAGCCGGTTACGCGCAATATCAAACGCTGCAATCTCAAGAAGAATCTTTCAGCGTAAAGAGTGCCGAATATACACAGCGAATACAACAGCGTCAACAACTACAACAGCAATTAACCAAACAAGTTAACGAAATCGAACGCCAATTGCAACAAGCGATCGCTCAATTAGAAGTTTTGCAGCAACAAGAGCGAGAAATTCAACATACTCTCACCAATCAAAGCGAAGTTGAAGCCGCTTTAGCACAGCTAACAAAAGCGCGTAACCGAGTTGCTCATTTAGATCAACTACAAATGCAAGTGTCTCCCTTATTGCAACAGCAAGCGACTTTGCAGAGCCAATTAGATCGAGTTGGTGCCACTTTGGTAGCACGTCTCGAACAACTCCAACAAGTAGAAAATCAACTGCAACGCGCTTTTGGACGCCAACCGCAGTTGCAACAAGCGGTGATGGATGTAAAAACGCAAATTGAAGAATTAGAGAAAAAGCGAGTTTATCTGCAACGAGTGCAGGAAAAAGGACACGAAAGGCGTCACTTTATCGAACGCTTGCAAGCGCAGCAACGAGAATATGAAAGAGTATTGGGAGAACTAAATCAAAAACTACAAATGCTGCAAAATCCAAATGCACTTTGCCCATTGTGCGAACGTCCTTTGGATGAACATCACTGGAATCGAGTCGCAGATAAAACTAAAGCAGAGTACAAGGATACCGAAGATCAGTTATGGGTATTTCGAGAGCAAATGGCATTCTCGGATAGAGAAATTCAGGTACTCAGGCAGGAATACCGGGAAATATCGCAAAAATTGGCGAGTTATGATGCTTTGCGCGAACAAAGAGGACAATTAGCAGCACAACTTCAGTCTACCAGTGATGCGGAAACACAACTACAACAAATTGCTGCCGAAAAACAGCATTTAGAGCGATCGCTTGAAGTTGGCGATTATGCTCCAGAAAAACAACTCGAATTACAGCAATTAAACGAATATCTTCAACAACTAAATTACAACGAACAAGACCACGCTCTCGCCCGCAGTGAAGTTGAGCGCTGGCGATGGGCAGAAATTAAACTTCAGCAGATTAAAGACGCAACCAAGCGAAGTTCGCAAATAGCAGCACGAAAACCACAAATTGAAGCGCAAATTGCCGAATTACAAAATAAAATTCAGCTTCTTCAAACTAATTCTGAATCTGCCAAACAAATTGCCGCCCTTGAGCTACACATTGCCGAAATTAATTACAGTTCCGAGCAGCATAATCATATTCGCACAAGTGTACGCAAAGCGCAATCTTGGGAATTGCGCTATCAACAACTGTTGTCGGCTCAACAGCAGTATCCGCAACTTCAAGTGAGATTTCAAGACTTAGAAGCGTCCAGACATGCGAGAATGAGCGAAAAGCAAACAATTGAGCGCCAACTCGAAAGCATCGTTGCCCAACTTGAACAAACAGCAAACCCAACTGCTCAAATTGAAACCCTACAGCAACAAATTGCGGCACGCAGACGAGAACTCGACGAAAAAATCGGGCAATTAGGACGTTTAGAACAAGTTGCTCACCATCTGGAAATGCTGCAAACTCAATTCCTGCAACAGCAGCAAGAACTGCAAGAAGCCAAGCGACAACAGCGCGTTTATCAGGAATTAACGCAAGCTTTTGGTAAAAATGGCATCCAAGCATTGATGATTGAAAATGTCTTGCCTCAACTGGAAGCTGAGACAAATCAATTGCTTTCGCGATTGAGCGCGAATCAATTGCATGTGCAATTTGTTACGCAGAAAGCGGGAAGAAGCGGCAAAGCGAAGAAAAATGCCAAGTTGATAGACACTTTAGATATTTTAATTGCTGATGCGAGAGGAACGCGAGCTTATGAAACTTACTCAGGTGGAGAAGCTTTTAGAATTAACTTTGCGATTCGTTTAGCTTTGGCGAAATTATTAGCGCAACGGGCAGGGGCAGCGTTGCAATTGTTGATTATAGATGAAGGCTTTGGTACACAGGATGCCGAAGGATGCGATCGCCTGATTGCCGCGATTAATGCGATCGCTTCTGATTTTGCCTGCATCCTCACTGTAACTCATATGCCCCATCTGAAAGAAGCCTTTCAAGCTAGGATTGAAGTCAATAAAACGAAGCTTGGTTCACAGTTGCATTTGTCGATGTAATCATAGCTGTTTTTATCGCTATCATAAGTTCCAGCCAGCAACTGATTGTATTTGAGTCTATAGCTATAATTGTTCTACTCTATACATCCAAAAAATTTGTACATTTAGATAACAACAAAATGCAAATTTTTCTAACGTTTTTATTAATAAAATATTAAGAAAAGTCAAATATTAAAAATTAAAGGTTTTGATATGACAGATTGTCTAAATTTTAATTACAGGTAATTAATAATATCAACATAAAATAGACAAATAATCATATAATATTTGCTTATTTTTAACTTTTACCAAAATCCAGGTATGGTTTTTGATATTAATTATGTACAATATTATTGAAAAACAGAAAATTATAAATCAAAATTGCTCAAGAATCTGGAATATAAAATTGATTAAGCCCTGATAATTTCATTTATCCAACTTGCATTTTTCTTTGATTGAGACATAATTGACGGCAAATACATCGGATAAAATTGCTTTGAAATAGCAAAAAATAAAATAAACAATGAAATACAAGATAAAAATTTTCGGCAAATATATAAATTATTGGTTGTGGAAACTAAAAAATATTTTTATAAAAAAATCAAACACTATCTATTATAGCAGAGACTACCATGATAACTTTGATGGTTGGTTTATTCACCTGCTTAGGAGCAATCTTAATTATCTTATGTATCTCAAATTCTCTTTTGGCAAAAATCAGAAACATACAAGCGGCTAATCAGATAAACACCAACAATGTAAGTAAAAACACATCGCTAGATAGTAAGAAAAACGAGTGCGAAGTTATTAACAGCAACAAGCAAATATTGTTTCAAACAGATAATTGGGGTAGGTGGACATTTCTCAATCCGGTATGGACAGAAATAACTGGATTTACACTTGCAGAAAGTATTGGTACGAGTTTTTTAAATTATATTCATCCAGAAGACCGCCAACGCAACTTAGAATTATTGAAAATTCTTAAGATACAGCGAATAAAAGACTACGTATATGAAACTCGCTACATAACCAAAGATGGTAGTTGTCGTTGGTTAGAAGTTCATATGCAAATTACACTTGATAGTGAAAGTCAAATTGTCAATACTTTTGGCTTCTTAAAAGATATTAGTTATTGCAAACAAGATATAAATGGTTTGCTTTCAACAGAAGATGCACTTGAAACATTGATTAAAGAAAAGTATACACCCGAATTGCAAAGGGAAATTAGCGAACGCAAGCGTGTACAAAAAGAATTAGAAAAATCCCTTTCTTTGCAACAAGCAACACTAGAATCCACCGCCGATGGTATTTTAGTGGTGGATAATAAAGGTAATATTACAGGTTTTAATCAAAAGTTTGTGCAAATGTGGTGTATTCCCGACTCGTTGATGGAGTCAGGAAATTACAGAAAAGCTTTGAGAATGGCGATAAAACAGTTACAAGACTCCAGACAGTATCTTGCCACAGTCAGAGAATTATACCTTAACCCAGACGCACAAATTTATGATGCGATCGCCTTCAAAGATGGCAGAGTATTTGAGCGTTATTCGCAACCGCAGCGCATTGCAGGCAAAATCGTCGGTAGAGTTTGGAGTTTTCGTGATGTCACCGCTCACAAATTAGCAGAAGCCAAAATTCGTCATCAAGCTTTGCATGACCTTTTGACTGATTTACCTAACCGAGTACTATTCAATGAAAGGCTTTCTGAGTCATTGGCACAAGCGCGTGAAAAAAAAGAAAAACTAGCTGTGTGCTTTTTGGATTTAGACCGCTTCAAAACTATTAATGATACACTAGGTCATGCCCTTGGCGATAAATTGTTGCAAAGTGTAGCTCAACGTCTCACCAAATATCTGCGTTCAAGTGACTTTATTGCGCGTTGGGGAGGTGATGAATTCACCTTACTTTTGCCGGAAATTAATGATGCTAAAGAAGCAGCTTATATTGTCCAACATATATTGGCAGCATTAAAACCAGGATTTGATATAGAAAATCATCACTTGCATATCAGCGCTAGTATTGGAATTGCGCTGTATCCGATGCATGGAGAAGACGGAGAAACCTTAATTAAAAATGCCGATGCAGCGTTATCTCGCGTGAAGTCACAGGGACGAAATAACTATCAGTTTTATCACTCAGCTATAAATTCTCAAGCATCCGAATTATTAAGTTTAGAAAATAGCTTGCATTATGCTTTAGAGCGGGAAGAATTTATAGTTTATTATCAACCGCAAGTTAACATCAGTACGGGTGAAATAATAAAGATGGAAGCCTTGCTGCGTTGGCAACACCCAAAACTAGGTTTAATTTATCCAGAAAAATTTATTCCACTTGCCGAAGAAACTGGACTGATTGTCACAATTGGTGAATGGGTTCTCAAAACTGCCTGCGCTCAAAATAAAGCTTGGCAAGATACTCTTGGTTTTCCATCATTATCTATAGCCGTTAATCTATCTGCACGGCAATTTCAGCAATCTAATTTAGTTAAGTTAGTCACGCAGATATTATTAGAAACTCAATTGAATCCTAAGTATTTAGAGTTAGAAATTACCGAAAGTATTGCGATGCATAATGCTGAATTTACAACAGCAATTTTGAATGAAATAAATAATATGGGCGTTTATATATCTATAGATGATTTTGGCACTGGATATTGTTCTTTCAATTATTTAAAAAAATTTCCCATTCACGCTCTAAAAATTGACAAATCTTTTGTGCGCGATTTGACTAAAAATAGTAATGATGCCGCAATAATAACTGCAATAATTGCTTTGGCACATGGACTGAATCTTGCAGTTGTTGCCGAAGGAGTGGAAACTGAAGAACAACGTAATTTATTAAGAATTTTAGAATGTGAATTAATGCAAGGATATTTTTTCAGTCGTCCTGTATTAGCTGAAGATGCTACGAAACTATTACGAAAAAGCAAATCTCCCCGATTAAGTGCTTCTCGTTTAGTTGCATGAGATTAGAGAGGAGTGGAGGAGTGGGGGAGTGGGGGAGTGGGGGAAGAGCGGAATTAGGAAAAAGTTACCAATTAAGAGTTTTAACTCGTACAGACGCGATATATCGCGTCTCTACAACTCCGCGCCTCCTTACTCTTAACTCTTAACTCTTAACTCCCAAACCCTAACTTTTAAAAGTAATCTACGCGTGCATCTAAACCGCGCGATCGCAAATCTCTAGAAAGCTGTTCTGCTTGGGTGCGATCGCTAAATGCTCCCGCATTCACATAATTACCCAATCTCGATTCAGCGGGGAAAGCGTTAGGTACATATTGACGCACTATGTTGAGAGTATTGTTATTGGAAATTGGCACCACTACCACATAGCGATTACTGTTAGGACGATTCGCTACCGGCGAACCATTCAACCCTAATACTTGCCAAGTTTGCGAATCGACAACCCCAGTCGGATTGAGTCGATAATATTGCTGGAATGCAATTACAGACGATCTGGTGTATTCGCTAAAATAACCGTCAGGATAACCATTAAAGTAACCTAACTGCGCTAAACGCTCTTGGAGCGCTCTAACATTATCTCCCCTGTCACCTACAGAGATATAATTTTTGTTGGGTTGATTTTGATTAGCATATCTATCTTCCCAGGCTCTACGTACAGCTTCGAGTATTTGAATGTCGGCAATTCCATCGGCATAAAGCCTATAATCTTGTTGGAATCGACGCAAAGCATCTATGGTAACAGGACCTACATTACCAGTTGGATTAGTGTTAAAATAACCGAGATCGCGCAAACGCTGTTGCAGTTCTCTGATTTGCTCAGTAGAGATACTGACTCCTGGTGGAGTCGGTTCTTGAGAAGTTCTCAGTAATGCGTCCCAAGTTTGGCGATTTGCCACACCATTAGCAGGTAAACCGGCATTGCGTTGAAATGCAATTAGAGCATCTCTGGTAATCGATCCAAAGCGACCGGTGGGATTAGTATTAAAATAACCCGCCTGTTGCAATAACTGTTGTAATCTGGTTACGGCTGGACCACTGCTATTTTCAGAGAGAACAGGATATTCCCCACCTTCACCTTCACCACGTCTGATGAGTATTGCTTGTATGGTTCTGGAACCGACAACACCATCAGCACGCAATCCAGAAGCTTGCTGGAATCTAATCACTGCTTGCTGAGTATCTGAACCAAAGTAACCACTGACTGGACCGTAAAAGTAACCTAGTTGGCGTAAATCTTGTTGCAGCTTAGAGACTCTAGCACCGCGACTACCTTGCCGCAAGTCGCCGCTTTGATTACCAACATTACCACCAGGGTTTCTCGCTTGACATGCTTGTTGCAGCGATGCTAGCGTGCTGATACCCACAACTCCATCAGCAGGTAGTCTATTAGCACGCTGAAACCCGATTACAGCCTTCTGAGTCAAGGAAGCAAACTTACCCGTCACAGGACCCTTAAAGTAGCCTAACTTTTTCAAACAACTTTGGGTATTTCTGACATCATTACCGCTACTTCCCAGCTTCTGAAGTGCCATAGCTTGTCCAGCTATACTTAAAATACCCATAGTTAGCGCTACAGACAATAGGCGCATCGCGGCAACGCTAGAGAAGTTTTTCCAATTATTAAAAAATTTAAAATTCATGCCCAGAGGAACAACCTCGATGCTTTTAGATGCCTCGTGGGTTGAGACTATACCAAAATTACCAATGGTTTCCATAATTTTTCCAAGTTTTCGGGTTATAAAAATTTTTGTTGCAGTATTTAGCTTGCACGCTAACCTACGTTGTTCATGTCAGATGTTGACAAGTTTATCTCTGTATGCTGGCGACTGTTGGCTACAACAGTCAATCATCTACAAATGGTTTTGTACTGATTAACAACACACCGATAGAGTTGCTTTCCGGTAAGGTTGCAATTTTTTTTGCTATTAGAATACCATGTACAACAAAAACTTTAAAACCACTTAATTACACCTTGGTTAAAAAGTTATTTCTTGCAGATTTGAGTTGGTTAATTAAAATTGTCTTTTTGAATCAAGATACTTATTTTATGATATAATTCCAGCTTCTTAGAATCCGGGTTTCTTCAAGAAACCCGGATTCTAGGTGCGAGAGGACGCAGAGTTCACAGGAAAAAGGTTTGTTGCCGTTTTTGCGCTAATTCCTAACTTTTACTCATGAACGAGGTTGACAAAAAAGCGTGAAAACTCCTCTTTCAAGCGTCCCCACTCCCCACTCCCCACTCCCCACTCCCCACTCCCCTTTATTGTTGCGTTGGTTGGGAATTATCTTGAGCGTCAACTTTTTGAGTATTACCTGCTTTTACCCAACCTTCTGTATCGCTACCTTCGAGGCGAATTTTTTGCCAGACTTTATCTGCGCTTTCTTCCAAGACAAAGATTTTTTGATTAAAACCAACTCCACCAACACGTTCAGCATCCTGTTTTGCTTCTGCTCGCAAAATCAAGCCTTGAGACCAACTAACACGCGCAGGGTAAGCTCCCGGTGGCAATGGCTTTTTTGATTCCGCAGTATCGGGTGATAAAGTAAGAGTGGGGTTTGGTTTGGGAGTTTGGGCTTCAACAGGGGTAGGGGTGAGTGCGGGTGATGCTCCTGGAGTTTTGGGAGCTTGTGCTTTTATCTCCGGTGAATCGTTAGCAAAAATAGGTTTAGCAGGAGCTATGGCAGTTCGATTCATAAAATACAGCGCAGTTGCAACCCCACCACCAATTAAAACAACGATCGCCAAGAAAATCCCAAGTATATACTTTAGTACGTTAGAAATTATCATATTTAGAACCTTTGCACCATAGAAGTTAAGAGTTAAGGGTTAAAGTCAAAGATTATAACTCATAACTCTTAACTCATCACTTCTGACTTATTATTGCAGTTGTCGTTGAATGCGATCGCTTAACGGATTATGCTTCGATGCCAAACGCGCTCTCCCTGACGCTGCCCATTCTTGCAGTTTTTGAATTTGCTCCACAGCGGTTCGCGCTAGGGGGATAATCTGACTGGCTGCTTCGAGAATATCGTCGGTAGTAAAGTCCCGATTTTGGCTAAACCCGATATGCATCGCTTCCACTAAAGTTTGCTCAATCTCCGCACCAGAAAAATCCGGCGTTTCGTAAGCTAGCCTGTCTATGTCATAACTTTTCAAGTTATGCGGGCGCAGTCGGGATAAATGAACGTTAAAAATTGCTTTTCTTTCTTCTTGGCTGGGTAAACCAACAAAGAAAATTTCATCAAATCGCCCTTTCCGCAGCATTTCCGGTGGTAGCGCTTGGATGTCGTTCGCGGTGGAGACGACAAACACGGGTGAGGTTTTCTCGGCTAACCAGGTAATAAATGTGCCAAAGACGCGGCTAGTGGTTCCCGCATCACCTTTGCTACCAAGCCCGGAAAAGGCTTTGTCTATTTCATCTATCCATAAAATGCAAGGCGCGAGAGCCTCAGCAACTTGTATCATTTGGCGCGTGCGCGATTCAGATTCACCCACCAAACCACCAAATAACCGTCCCACATCCAGACGTAGTAATGGTAAATGCCAGTGGTGTGCGATCGCTTTTGCCGTCAATGATTTACCAGTTCCTTGAATACCCACCAACATTAAACCACGCGGGTGCGGTAATCCGTACTGACGCGCTCTATCAGTAAAAGAACCACCCCGACGCAGCAGCCAATCTTTCAGGTTATCCAATCCGCCAATATCAGATATTTGCTCAGTCGCGGGGTAAAAGTCCAAAATTTGCGTTTGGCGAATAGTTTGCCGCTTCTCCTCCAAAACCAAATCTACATCTTCTGGTTGCAACTCGCCATGAGTAGCGATCGCCCTAGCCAAAACCCGGCGAATTCTTTCCATCGAAAGCCCTTGACAAGAGCGCACCAAGTCATCTAAAACTTTACCAGAAAGTGAATTACCACCAGTCGCCATCAACAAACGTTCTATCTCTCCTTTGATTTCAGGGGCTGCCGGCAAAGGAAACTCCAAAACCGTCAAAACTTCAGTTAAATCGTCCGGGATGGCGATTCTAGGTGACAGTAGAACGATATTTTTCGGTTGAGACTTGAGAAGACGGGCAAGATTGCGGAGTTTGCGAGCGATCGCCACATCTTCTAAAAAGCGATGATAATCTCTTAAAATCAACACCGCCGGCGCAGAAGCCGATAACTTCTCCACAAACTCCAAAGCTTGCAACGGATTGCGACGACCAAACCCCGCATCATTCGGATTGCCTTGGTAGCCATCCACAAAATCCCAAGTATACACCGGACGATTGCCCTGATTTGCCGCTTCTTCCCGAATCGCTGCTTCTACCCGTTCCTCCTCATAAGTAGGAATGTAGATTAAAGGATAACGAGCGCGTAGCAGCAGTTTAAACTCTTCACGGAAGGTCATGAACGTACTCCTATCAACCCTTATATTGTCACCATTCCTACTAAATCGCGTACCAAACCAATTTGAAACTTAAAAAACTTCTTTAACTTTAAACACTTACACAAAAACTCTTCTTAACCTCTTTCCTTCGTGTTCTTCTCCTTCAAAGACGCGTTCGCGCTTCGCGTCTTTGCGGTTCGTTTTTCCATCTCTTGCCTAAGTCCAACTCCCAACACAAAAAAACCCTCCCCGTAAGGAGGGTGCGAATTAAAGCTTACAGGTTTAACATATCCATCGCTTGTTCCAAGTGCAACTTCGCCTTATAAATAGAAAGCAGCATCTCTTGGTCAAAACCGCTAGGATAAGCCATCCTTCTGCCCTCCATCGTCATTTTAATCAGTGCTGACTGTTCATCAGTGGGTGTACCGCTCATAGGAATCTAGACAAAGCTACCCAAAAGTAGTCAATGCTGGACAGCGACGTTTGTAATCTTAGTCCAAAGTCCTAAAACTACAGGGATAAACGGCAATCCCCCTATTCCCTCAAAAACATTGGGAATTACTTTTTAACGTAAATTAAGCCTATGGATTCAACTTAATAAAAGTTGTGCAAGGCTTGTCAAATAGATAAAGTACTGCAAAACATCCGATTTAACGGCGGCTTTATCGCTCCCCAAGCATATCAGATTGCTGTCTTTTTACCAAGTACAGACGTGCTGTTGCTTGGTCTCTACTACCCCTGCACGGAGGAACTGTGTCTATATATGGGTAGCAATTAAGTTACAGTTTCCAGCCCATCTCATCCAAGCATTCCCCGATAGCTTCAAATTTGTTCCAGCTAGGTCTTTTTAGTTCCCTAGCCTCCCTGATTTGCTTGATAGCTAACTCAGGGAATGTCATCAAACAGGTGATGTAGCTGATTTTATAACCTGGGTTGCCTGTTGGTTTAATGCCGTACTTGCGGCATAAATCGCGTAATTCGTTGAGAGTTTTAATTTCGAGTTGCGATCGTGTAAACATAATATTGTCTACTTCTCAAAGTGGATTTGGTGGCTATCCGCCGTGTAAAGTTGATAGCCACTAATTATTTATATATTGGTTAACCTGCTAATAAGTCAATATTCGTATAGTTTATTAATGGCTCGAAAAGGCGGAAATCCAGATTTAAAAAATTATGGCTTTTCTCCGTCAGGAGATGAACCTTTAAATAAAATGCTTGCAGTTAAGGTTACAAACTCAATATATCAACGAGTAAAAAGCTTATCCGATCCCTCAGGATTTATGCGTCAAGCTATCCTGGATGCTTTAGACAAATTAGATCAATCTGAAGATTCGATTGAAAAATCGCGGCTGTTAGACAACTGACATTTTTTAAAGTGCAGCCTTGTGCGTACAAAGGCTACCAAAATTAAAATTAAAGTATCCCCATGCCAGCTTAACAAATCAACTTATGACAGAAGGCGATCGCATCAACCGAATGGAAGATCACCTAATTGACATGCGTTTAGCAGTTAGCGCTCTTCTTGAAACAGTTACCCAGCATCAACGCAATTTTGAAACGATTCAGCGCAATTTTCAAACTATGCAGGGCAATTTTGATACCGTTGTGGCGGAAATTAGAGACATTCGCATAGAGATGCTGCAAATGCAATCAGAAATTAGAGGTTTACAAACTGAAAATAACCGCATTCTCGATATATTGCAAAATCGCAACACTGAAGGTGAATCTTGAACCCCACCCAACTTCTCGTTCCCAGTCTCAGATTGGGAATGCTATAAGTGAGGGCTGCTCCCTCACATATCATAGAATCTGTGGAGGCAGCAGCCCGGAAGTAAGGCGTTCCCAGCTAGAGACTAAAACGATAAACGAGAATATGGTGCCCTGCTGCGTTAACGCACCCTACAAGCTGGGACTCGGCTCAACCCCATATTCGTTGGAAGTCCCAAAGAGGGATCGCTTCTATTTTCTTAAGCAACTATATAAAATCTCTTTCCATCTTGGTATGTCAATTTCTCGAACTACAGTTATGTTTGGTTCTTTATGAAGGACATCTAATTCATCAATAACTGTCATACCGCGAGTTAGATCACTTGTTATTTCTATATCTACAAAATATTTGCCTTGACGGGTTACAATCGTAGGATCAAGAGCAACTGCCATCGCTACTGGATCTGCTAGTGTTAATCCAATAGCTCCTTGTAGTTTTCTAGAAGCTTCAAAAGAAAATCGATTGCTATTCACTGCTAAAAGCGATTTATCTGTTCCGAAAGCCTCAATCATGTCGATTTCAGTAGAGGTCAATGCGGCAGTATATCGGCTGAGTTCCCAACCAACCATTTCAATTGGCATTCCACTATGAAAAACGACCTTTGCTGCTTCTGGATCTACCCAAATATTGTATTCAGCAGCAGGTGTAACATTACCAACTGTATTAGCAGATCCACCCATTACTACACAGCGAGGAACTAGGGAAGCAATTTCAGGAGCACGGCTTAATGTAATAGCAATATTTGTAAGAGGCCCCAAGGTGACGAGGGTAATTTCATCAGGATAAGTTTTTAGTAAATCTATGATTGCATCAGTTGCATGTGACATTTTGGGTTTGATATGTGAATCGGGATAGTACATATTTCCCATGCCATCTTTGCCATGAAACCATTCAGCATAATTACTTTTTCTTAGAATTGGTTTTTTACACCCAACATACACAGGTGTAATAGCCTTACAAGTTTCTAACGTGTACAGTGCATTTTTCAAACCCTGTTCAACAGACACATTTCCATTAACAATTGTTATTGCAACAACTTGTACATCTGTCCAAGAATGGGCCATCATAATTGCTACAGCATCATCAGAAGCAGTATCTGTATCAATTAGTAGTTTACGCATAAAAAGTGTAACGTATGATTGTAGTAAAGAACAAAATAAATCGGATATTTACGTATTTGGCTCAGACTCTCTAGATCGCAAAATAGCTTCAGACTTTTTAATCACTAAGTACAGCGTTTCATAAATTAGGGTTGGAAATCTCAAATTTCATGTTGGGTTGCGCTGTGCTCCAACGCCAGTCGCCTGCGGAGGGAAACCCTCCCGCAGCGCTGGCTCCCCAACCTACCATAATTAAAATTCCGACCCCTTTTTATGGTGAGGTGTACTAAGTTCCTAATATCGTCATTTGTAAGTGAGTCATATTTGCCAAACTTATCAAAGATTTCTTGTTTAGTAATTCTTGTCAAGAGAATTGTCCTTTCAGAAATTTCATCAAGATTTCTTCTCCAAAAACTAGCTCTATCTTTGTCAAAAATATGTCCTTCCCCCGCCACGGCACGATTATCATTCTTATGCAGATTTATTTCTACTCAAAGACCTATTGACAAAATTCGCTCACTTTTAACTTGTGACCAATGGCCTGCGGGTGTGGGAACGTGCGAACCTATCCGGGAAGTTCTTTTTTCAAAGCTTCTAGCCCAGCCCAGCGCCGATCTACTGGTTTTTCCGAGTTAGTAGCAGTACTTGGAATAATACCCGGACAGTTCTTATCGCACAACTGACGCTGAGGTATTGCTAAACACATCTGCTCGTAGAGCCATTCACTAGGATAAAAATATCCCTCTGGCGATAAAGTTTCTAGCAAATCCTCCATAGGTACTTCCCGCTCTAAAGGCAAGTCTTCTGTTTCGTTAGCGGCTTCATCTAACCAAATAATTTCTTTTGTATCAACTACTACACGATGATTGTAGTTTTGCAAGCAGCGGTTACAGGTACAGGTAATAATTGCTTCTGCTTGACCGGACACTTGCAGGTAATTTCCTAGATGCTGGACGCGGATTTTACCGCGAACTGGTGTCAACGTTTCTAAACCGGGCAGAAATTCTTTAACCTGAATCTCCTCTGTCCGCTCCGGGGCTTTAGTTAGCTGCGGAATGTAAATCGCGTCCATAGGATTGTGAGACATCAAGAACGAAAAGTTATCATTATCAGCATTTCTGCTGATTTTACATTATTTAGTTTAGCTTTTACTATTAGAGGGTGCGATCGCAACTATTTACGGTTTTCCGAAATTTATTATTAAAGACGCGATGTTTTTCGCGTCCAATCAAAAATCAATCATGAGTTTAAACCACAGCCCAGATTTGGAAATAAAATTATTCCAAACGAGCTGGACGCACCACAAGCAAACGATGCGGCTCTTTACCTCGGCTGTAAGTTTCCAAATCACTAAAATCCTGAAAAAAGGTGTGGATTTGACGACGTTCGGCTGAACTGAGCGATTTAATTTCCACTTCTCTACCAGTAGCACGCGCTTCTTCAGCCGCAGATAAAGCCAAATGGCGAATTTCCGCTTGTCTTTTGACGCGGTAGCCGTTCAACTCGATTGTGTACGAGGCTTGCCGATCCTCTGATTGGTTCAAGTTGAGGACGGAGTTAGCTAAATACTGAATCGCATCTAGCACCGAACCATCAGTGCCAATTAAGATCCGAATTTGTTCTGGTGTTAAATTGCTTTCATCAATCGTTAACCAGTAGTTATCAAGTTCTTGAAACTCCCCATCCAGACCTTGAGTGGTTTCTATTCCACCCGTAATCTCAGCATTTACACCAGTTATGTGCAGCAGTGTTTTTAACCACTGCTGACCGCGTTGCATCGGTTCTGCTGCTTTCATCAACCTGTAGCCTTTTTCTTAGAACTTTTTGGCTCAAAAGGCAGCGCCTTTTGTCCGGCGGTTTCTTCCTGTTTTTTCTCAGATTCTACGATTTTTTGTAGTTCCTCTGGTAGCGGTTCGCGGGAAAGTATATAGGTTTGCAATGTCTGGAAAATATTACCAATCACCATATACATCAGCACCCCGGCTGGTAGAGGAAAGAATAAAAACATCCCAGAAAAGATAACTGGAGTGATTTTATTTACCGTGTCTTGCTGCGGGTTGCCTCCACTGGAATTTTGCCCAGAAAGCATTTGGCTAACATAAAGGCTGATTCCAAAGAATACAATCATGGCGACGATATCCCAGTGGACTGTACCATCTGGATCGGTTGCGCCAACTCTGCCTAAGGCATCAATGAATAGAAATCCTTTATCTGCCGCTAATCCGGGAATCGTTCCTTGAATAGTAACATCTCCCGGCTGTAAGGCTTCTACGTTGCCTTCAGCATCAATTTTTATCCTATCTTCACCTTTAGTTATTTTCCATTCCGGAACTAACTTAGTTTGCGGGTGTTCTGCTGTAACTGCCTCAAATGGCTTGCCCTCAAGAGTTTGATATTGTATCTTGGTGTGTTCTCCTACCGCTAATTTGTTACCAGCCGGCAGTATGGCAGTCACTTTGACGTGTTCGCCATCAGCTACGTAAATGTTTTGGGGAGGAGTGGCAAAGGCTTGAGGTTGAATTCTTTCTATTTGATCGGCAGGAAGGATTTGCAAGTTAACGTTATAGTTCGCACCTGCAAAAGGTGAACCCCTCAAAGTAGCAAACAACGCCAATAAAACTGGCATTTGCACTAGCAATGGAAAACATCCTGCTAGTGGATTGCCAAATTCTTTTTGGACGTTCATCATTTCTTCTTGCTGCTTTTGCGGATCGTCCTTAAAACGCTCTTTGATTTCCGCCATCCGCTTTTGCATCAGAGGTTGTACAATCCGCATTTTCCGCATGTTGCGAATTGAACCAGCACTCAGGGGATAGAGCGCAAAGCGGACTATCAATGTCAAAGCAACGATCGCCAATCCATAACTAGGCACAATTCCATAGAACAAGTCTATGATTGGCAGCATCACGTTGTTCGAGAGAAAGCCGATACCAAAATCCATTATTGTGAATTCAACCTGAGTTACTGTAAATTGACTGAATCTAATTTATCGCTTTTATCGCTCATCATCATAGACGTGCGGCGATATTCCACTACGGATAGCCGCACAAGGGGGGATGGGGGGAGGGGGGGATGGGGGAGAGGGAGGAGACAAGGGAGAAATTTTTCCTTGTCCTCCTTGTCCTCCTTGTCCTCCTTGTCCTCCTTGTCCTCCTTGTCTCCTTGTCCCCTTGTCTCCCCCTCTCCCCATTAATTGTTAACAGTGCCAGTAAAATTAGGATTTTTGGCAGCAATTCTTTCTAAAATGTAGTCGTAGGTTTCGCGAAATTTGGGAACTGCCCGCATTTCTAGACGACTACCGTTTCTAAGAGTAAGCACCATATCTCCCCACATACCAATGCCACGGGGAACTTTGACTACTTTGACAATTTCTGAGTATATTACGTCAGTGCGATCGCGTCCTCTCCAACCTCCTGTTACTGTCACTCGGCGATCGGTGATGCGGTAGCGCAGCCACAACGCTCTGACAATTGCCCCAACTGTCAATGGTAAACCTACAACTGTTAGCCCAATCAGCACGTTTATAATTAAATCCCCGATATGGGGACCGCCTTCATAATAAACATCTTCTTTAATACCCATTTAATACCTCAGCTTGTGCCAACAACTGCTCTAATTCTTGCAGAAATTGTTCTCTTACGCACTCTTGTGCGGCTGTTGGTTTGACAATTACTACTAGCCTGAATCCTGGTAATAATTTGGGCAACAATTTATGCAAAGCTGCTGCTATCTGCCTTTTGAGCCGATTGCGAACTACTGCCCGTTTGCTGACTTTGGTGCTAATCGAAATGCCTATGCGCGTGCTGACAGGATTTGCCGAATCAGTCGGTTGTGTAGTTGTCGCCACAGCATCCAAAGAAGGCATTCTTGAAGATGACGGTCGTAAGGCTCTCAATGTTAAATAAGAACCATGACGACGAGTTCCTTCTCGGAAGACTGCCTGAAAATCTTTGCGTGATTTTAGCCGATTTGCTTTAGGTAAAGCCACAGATAAACGCGATCACCTTCAAATACCCTAAACGCTCAAACGATGACGCCCCTTTTGTCTCCTAGCCCGGATCACGTTTCTTCCATCCGGTGTCCGCATCCTGGCACGAAATCCAGAAGTTCTTTTTCTCTTACGGCAAGTGCCACCCAAAGTTCTCTGCATACTGTTCTCCTCTTAGGCTTCTAGAAAAACTCACAATCTCGTATTTTACCACATAATGGGTAATTGGGCATGGGGCAATGGGCAATGGGCATTGGGAATAAAAAGAAGCTAGACGTATTTCACAAAGTTACTATGCCCTATGCCCCATGCCCCATTCCCTAACTAACGTTGATAATCCAGGTTCCTAGATAACGCAGTAGTGGTACATCGCCTGGGGAGAGTACTTGACAATTAAAGTAAAATGTGCCGCCGAAGGCTGGGTTTTGGACGTTAGACAATTCCAAGACAACGTTAGTACCGGCGGGAACTGGCTCTTCTGGGAAGATTTCAATTACCCGTCCTTCTTTATCCCATTTCACCTCAGATACGGCAACTTTTTTGTTATTGACGAGTACGTTAATCTTTTTCGGGTCAAAAGTCCCTTTGTAATAATTTGGATAGTTAACGACGAATTGAGCCACTGCCAATTTCATCTTTTTGGCGGGAATTCTCAGATTATAGCGATCCCATCCATTTGTTTGACCGCCAAAATCTAACCGGAAAGGTAGCTGGTTTTTGCCTTCAATCCCGCTAAAGAGTGTAAATCCAGGTAAGCTCTGTGCCAAGGTGACGGCTGGCAGCCCAGTCACCAAACAGCCAGTCACGGCTAAAGCCGAAAGTAAACGTCGCATTGTTAGGCTCCTCTGACAGATATAAGTCTTTTATCTAAATAACTGGGCGTTATTGTTCTTAACTAAACTTTACTACTGACTTGATGAGAATGGACGTTAATTGGCAAGGAAAAGTGCCGGAACAAGAAACGTCAACTGCCGGAAAATCAAAATATTACAGTAAGCTGCTTTACTTGATATATAAAGACTTTTCCGGGTTATTTCGGAGATTGCCATGTTTGATTTTCGCTTATGCTTGGTTGCGAGTACGCTCCTTCATTACGAGTTGAGTTTGAATTGTATGGAAAACACGCTCAAGAAAGTGGATTGTGTTTCTAAATATGTAGAAGTGTGTCTAAAATAAAGAAGTTTGTGATAAAAGTTGATTGTGAGAGAGAGCGATCGCCTGTTGATTTGCGCTAAATTCATGGTTGATAAACTTTACTGCAAGCAGGAAGCATTCAGATTTTTCAGGGGAATAAGCAAGTTAAAAGAATATGATGAATCTTCCGCAATGTAAAGAAAAAATACAAAAATTTTTCAATGCCTAAAATAAGTTGAAGACAAAGATGCAAAATTAAAGGTTCAACATAGGATGTGCAGTATGTAGCTATGAATGCAATTGCCTGAAATGATGACATCTGCAAGCACCAAGTGCAAAGGCTCCTTCCTATGCTTGACAATAGCTGATAGCCTGAACACACTTGCTATCTCCTGCGCTAAATCCGGAAATTGGCAAAATTTTGCTTTCTTGCAGACAATAGGTATTTCTTTCAAGGAGATTTCATGAAAATAGCGGTTGCTAAAGAAATAGAAGTTTGTGAACGTCGTGTAGCATTAATTCCCGATACCGTAGCCCGATTGGTAAAACAAGGCTTGGAAGTATGGGTAGAAGCAGGTGCGGGTGAGCGAGCATTTTTCGCTGATAGTGCTTATGAAGCAGCAGGAGCGAAAATTATCGCGGATAGTGCCACTTTATGGGGTGAAGCAGATATTTTGCTTAAGGTCAGTCCACCGCAAGAGCGAGAAGATGGACGCTCAGAAGTTGATTTACTTCATGAGGGAGCTGTATTAATTAGCTTTCTCAATCCTTTGGAAAACCCGGTAGTCGCACAGCAACTAGCAAATCGCAAAGTCACAGCTTTGAGTATGGAGATGATTCCCCGTACTACCAGGGCACAAAGCATGGATGCTTTATCTTCGCAAGCGTCAATCGCGGGATATAAAGCGGTATTAATTGGTGCAGCGGCGTTACCAAAATACTTCCCAATGCTGACGACAGCCGCAGGTACGATCGCACCCGCGAAAGTATTTATTATGGGGGCTGGTGTAGCAGGATTGCAAGCGATCGCCACCGCCCGACGTTTGGGATCGGTAGTAGAAGCTTTTGATATTCGTCCCGCTGTTAAAGAAGAAGTGCAAAGCTTGGGAGCGAAATTCGTCGAAGTCAAACTCGAAGAAGAAACCGTTGCCGCTGGTGGTTACGCCAAAGAAATTTCCGAAGCTAGCAAACAGCGCACTCAAGAAGTTGTCACCGAACACGTCAAAAACGCCGATATTGTCATTACTACCGCTCAAGTTCCAGGGAAAAAAGCACCGCTACTGGTAACAGAAGAAATGGTAGCGCAAATGAAACCAGGTTCAGTAATTGTTGATATCGCAGCCGAACAAGGTGGTAATTGTGCTTGCACCGATCCCGGCAAAGATATTGTCTGGAACGGCATTACTATCATCGGTCCAATTAATCTACCATCATCAATGCCAGTCCACGCCAGCCAATTGTATGCGAAAAATGTTACATCTTTGATGCAATTGCTGATTAAAGACAAAGCATTACAGGTGAACTTTGCTGACGACATCGTTGATGCAGCTTGTATTACCCACGCAGGCGAAATTCGTAACTCACGGGTGCAAGACGCGCTACAAGCTTTTAGCAGTGTTCGGTAATAGGTAATGGGGAATGGGGAATGGGGCAAGGGGGCAGGGGGCTTTCTTGCAGGGGGAGAAATATTTCTTCTTTCTTACCGATGCCCAATGCCCTATGACGGCAGGTGCTTCAAGTCGGCAGAGCCGCCCAACGCACTGCCTCCCCAATGCCCAATGCCCAATTCCCAATTCCCAATTCGCAAACGGAGTTTTTCATTGATGACAGAAGCATTAATTGCAGCTTTATTTGTATTCGTTCTCGCATCATTTACCGGGTTTGAAATCATCAACAAAGTACCGCCAACGCTACACACACCCTTAATGTCAGGTTCAAACGCGATTTCGGGTATTGCGGTACTTGGGGCAATTGTGGCAAGTGGTGCGAGAGAGACAAATCTTTCGGTAATTCTCGGTTTGATTGCTGTGGTATTAGCGATGGTTAACGTGGTGGGTGGTTTCCTCGTCACGGATCGGATGTTGCAAATGTTCAAGAAAAAGGCGAGTGGTTAAAAGTTAGGAGTTAGGAGTTAGGAGTTAGGAGAAAAATAACAACTAACAACTAACAACCAACAACTATCAACTAACAACCAACAACTATCAACTAACAACCAACAACTATCAACTAACAACCAACAACTATCAACTATCAACCAACAACGAACTACCACTGATTATGAGCGATTTTCTTCCAACTGGGATTCAGCTTGTGTACTTAATTGCTGCATCCTTATTTATTCTGGGTTTGAAAAAGCTGGGTTCACCTGCGACAGCGCGAAATGGTAATGTGATTGCAGCGGTGGGAATGTTGCTGGCGATTGTGGCAACGCTGCTGGATCGGCAGGTGTTGAACTATGAGATGATTTTGTTAGGTTTGGCGATCGGCTCGGTAATTGGTGCGATCGTTGCTTACAAAGTCCAAATGACAGAAATGCCCCAAATGGTGGGTTTACTCAACGGTTTGGGTGGTGCAGCTTCTGCCCTCGTTGCTGTTGCAGAATTTTGGCGGTTGTTGCAACACGGTGAAGCAATACCCCTAGATGTCAACATCTCGATGCTGGCAGACGTGTTAATTGGTGGTGTGACTTTCACCGGTAGTTTTCTAGCCTTTGCCAAACTGCAAGGTTTAGTCAGCGGTACGCCGATTACATTTCCCTTGCAGCAACCATTTAACCTGTTGCTTCTCGGTGCTTATCTAGCAGGCAGTGCCTATTTAATCGTATCCCCCTACAACCTACCTGTATTCTTAGGGGTGGTTGCCGTTTCTCTGGTGCTGGGTGTGATGTTTGTCATCCCCATCGGTGGCGGTGATATGCCTGTGGTAATTTCGCTGTTAAACTCGTTATCGGGGATTGCTGCTGCTGCTGCTGGTTTTGTGGTGATGAACAATATGTTAATCATCGCTGGTGCTTTGGTGGGAGCATCTGGTTTAATCCTTACTGAGATTATGTGTAAGGCAATGAACCGCTCTTTATTTAGTGTGCTGTTCAGTGCTTTTGGTTCAGCAGCTGCGTCTGGTGGTGGTGCTGGTGGTGGTAGTGCGATCGACCAAACTGTTCGCAGCATCGATCCCGAAGAAGGAGCGATGATGTTGGGCTATGCTCGTTCTGTGGTAATTGTACCTGGTTATGGGATGGCGGTTGCTCAAGCACAGCATAGTGTGCGCGAGTTGGCAGACCAGCTTGAGCGCATGGGTGTTGATGTTAAGTATGCAATTCACCCAGTTGCTGGTAGAATGCCGGGACATATGAATGTGTTGTTGGCTGAGGCGAATGTGCCTTATACTCAGCTTCACGATATGGAGGATATTAATCCCCAGTTTGAGCAAGCTGATGTGGCTTTGGTAATTGGGGCAAATGATGTAGTAAATCCGGCAGCGCGGAGTGATGTAAATAGCCCGATTTATGGTATGCCGATTTTAGAAGTTGATCGGGCAAAGCAGACGATTGTAATTAAGCGCGGGATGAGTGCGGGTTTTGCCGGTGTAGATAATGAGTTGTTCTACAAGGATAAGACGACGATGCTCTTTGGTAGTGCTAAGGATATGGTGGCAAAGTTGGTTTCGGAAGTGAAGCAGCTTTAACGAACCGCAAAGGCGCAGAGAGCGCAGAGTAAAGAATTTAAGAGTTGGCTTGCCTTGGGAGTGTGACATTCCCAGGGCAAGTTTTTTTAAAACCCATAATTTATTTAAGTTAACTAGTAATAACACTGAAGACTGAACAGTAAGATAAATATATTATTATACTAAAATTTTAATTTTCATATATTTAGCTTTATGGATGAAGTTATCAGAACAGTAGCTGCTTTGGGATTACCCGCCATAATACTTGTAATTGTGATGGCTACTACAGGACTAAGTGGCGCAGCTGCTATCACATCAGCTTTAGCAATTCTTGGTGGACCGGCTGGTATGGTTGGAGGGATTGTGGCTTTAGGAATAGCTGGAAAACTGGCGGAACTCCTTGCGAAGTTTGGCATTGAACTTGTCTTGATGCGTAAGTTAGATCGTAGAAATGCGTAATTTTATGATTGTTGGACGTACTGGGGTTGGTAAATCAAGCTTCATTAACTCAGTTGTTGGCAAATCTATTGCTGAAACCTCAAAATATGAAGCTTGTACTAAAATCATTAAGCATTATAATCATATTAGCCATTTAGGTGATATTTGCCTGATTGATACGCCAGGATTAGCAGAAGATGATATAGAGTGCGACAAAAAATATTTAGATTTGATTATTAATAGTGTTGATTTGAATACAATCGATACATTAATTTATGTTTCCCGCTTAGATGAAACAAGATTCCGCCCAGAAGAAAAAAGAACAATAAATTTGTTGACCGAAAAAATAGGAGCATTAATTTGGAATAAAGCTTGGCTTGTTTTCACTTTTGCAGCATCAGTTCCTAATGAAAACCGTGATATAGTTTCCAAAACCAGAAAAGTACAAATTGAAGAATTTGTCAAAGCTATTACATTAGAATATAATCTTGCTCCACCCTTTCAAGGATTTAAGGTAAAATTAAGAGTTGATAATAATTATAAAAATTGGTCTTCAAAAAGTACCCCAATAACGTCCTTGGCGGTTCTTTAAAAAAAGCGATCGCTACTCACCCACCAAAATGCGATCGCCTCTTCTCTCCTTCCTCTGTGCGCTCTGTGCCTCTGCGGTTCGTTAAAAAAACGATCGCCCAAAAAATCTCCAAAGAAGCGATCGCGAAGTGACTCACTTGTTTTGTATCGAGCCTTTTGTTACACTCCCCATAAAGCATCGCCCCAATTTGCTGCTTAAGTGCGATATTCTGGGATTATCAAGGGTCTACACCTGACAATGCCGAAAAAAATCAGGGAACTCAAACAAATGTTACGGCAAGCGAATTTTACAGAAATCCCAGGTAAAGGAAGTCATACAAACTGGATACATCCTTTATATGCGGGGAAACTGACGGTTTCTGGTAAAGACAGTTCAGACGCTAAACGCTATCAAGAAAAAGACGTTCAACAAGCAATTCAAGAAGTAGAAGAAAAACAGCAGGGGAATCAGGAAGATGAGCAAATTTAAATATCAAATGCTAATTCAATGGTCTGATGAAGACAACTGTTTCTTAGTCGGATTTCCCGATTTCCCCGGACAGCCTTTTCGGACGCATGGTGATACCTATGAGGAAGCTGTTGCAAATGGTGCTGAAGCATTGGAGTCACTGATAATGGCTTATGAAGCGACCGGAGAACCACTTCCAGAACCGACCGTTTGTAAGGTGGCTTAAATGGGTAGTGCGCGAACATTACTTTATCGGCTATGCGATCGCCGGCGTTGCACCTTCACAACAAAAGCGCTCTTGGTATTTGTTAAGAAAGACTTAAGACAATAGCTAATGCTTGAGAAACAAGTTGCATTTCTGAGTCAGAGAGTTGACCTAGTTTTCTCACTAATCTTGTTTCTGACACTGAGCGAATTTGAAAAGTATCTACACCAGAAACTTTGGCTAAACCGTTTTCTGTACTTGGTTCCAACCGTACCATCCAAGGTCTGACTGCATATCTTTCTTTCCAATCTGTAAGTGGGACAATAACCTTCAAAGGTAAAATCCCGATAGCATCATCATTAACTATGATGCAAGGACGTTTTTTGCTAATTTCTGTCCCTACTGTTGGATCTAAATTAACTAGCCAGACTTCACCTCTGTACATAAATCTCTGAGTTATGTAGGTCTTCATCTGGATAGTCGTAAAAATCTTCTCCCTCTAACTCAGAGAATATGTTTAATTCACCATCAGGTGTATAGTCTGAAATGGCTGTGATTGCGGCTAGTGCTAATAAGCGTTTTTGCTCATCTTTGGTGAGTGAATGTTGTTCTTTAAGAACTAGTTGCAGCGCTGATTCAGCTATCTTTAAGCGATCGCTTATACTCAGGTTTGGGAGTGTTTGCAGAATTTCTTTGGTTTCCATGTTTATTCATAAAGGCGCTTATACTACTAATGCTAATAAAATATTACGTTTATCGCGTGCGATGGCGCGTTCGCGCAGGGTCTCGTTCGCGATCTTCGTCTCCGAAGGAGAAGAGAAGCGCCCGCAATCAAGCGATGGCGCAGAGCGCCCGCTTCGCGATCGCACACGCAAAATTTTCTTTGAAAAGCGGTACTCCTACGGAGTCACTGAGCGATCGCCTGACACCAAACTTACTTTATTCAACCGTTATCAATTGCTGAAATTCTGCCAGCGAATTGACGGTAACGGCTCTTTCTAAAAGCTGTTTTAAGAACGATAAATCCTCAATATTATTTATCGATTCTGTTAATTCTGTGGGGACTTCTCCGAAGCGCGATCGCAAAACAATAATCACCGACTCCCGCGCATTTTGTCTAGTTCCCTTCTCCATTCCTCTTAATTCCATATTGCTAAGTAATGGCATTGTTCTTTCCTCCTCGTAACGATTTAATCTTTGCTCAAAGCTTTGTGCTAACTCTCGCGGTAATGTCATCATTCTGTCAATTACCTGAAAGAGTTTGATAATCTCTCCGCGTTCATAACCTTTCTCATACAATCCGCGAACAATATTCCATTTCCACCGTTCCCTTTCCTGGGGTTTACCTGTGGTAGATTTAGTTTTCAAATGTGCCATTACTATGATGGCAAAAGGATTATCGCTTTGTTGTAAACTTTCCCATGCGGGTTCGTAATCTAATAATTTGATGATGGGAAATTTCAGATTAACTTCACAGCCACCGAATGCATAACCATAGGATGAGGGACGCCAGTTTAAACGCTCATCGCCTAAAATGGCTAAACTAATTACGGGTCGTTGGTAAAGGTCAAACGCCCGGTAATTATAAATATACATCCGTTTGCTAAAGTCAGATTCTTCTTGACTTTGCACTTCAGTATGAATTAACACCCATACTTCTTGATTATCGCGCAGCCAAACCTGAAATAACTTATCAGCGAAGCGCGAACCTACATCAGATGATGCGGTGATTTGTTGTAATTCTTTGTCAAGTGACTGTGGCGGTTTGCTCCAGTCTATTAAATCATGAACTTGGGGGAAAAAGAAGCCACAGAAGGGCTGAAAATAATCGCTTATCGCTTCCTTCCAAGGTTCATCATAATTGGCGTTTGGTTCGTTCATGCTCGTTTTGTCAATGCGTTTTTCCCCCAAAGCTACAACAAAAGTTGAGGGACACGATAATTTGGTGTCCCTCAAAAGATATATTTAACGCTAATAAATTAGCGTCGCTTGGGAGTGCGTCGTGTTTCGCGTTTTTCTTGTTCTCGCAAACGGCGATCGCGCCATTCGGAAACCGTCAAATAGCCAACACCGCCAGTTAGTGCCAACAATAGCACCAAGCCAGACAAAGCCAAAATGCTCAAAAATGGACTTTCCACAATTTTCTTACAGTCCGTTGCGACCCCATACTACCATTGCAATTGACCAAGTGAACACAACCAACAGTGAAACCCAGCCTAATGTCAAAATCGCCATAGTCCTAATTCTTCAACTAATTTACAAAACGTCTCTAATATTTATGATACTGGGAATGGTCATTTGTTTCTCCCTCTCTATTCATGAAGGATACTCCCGTTGTTGATGATAACAATCTAATAGCTGAACGTCTAGAATCTTTGAAAGCTGGAATTTTTGGGGGTTTATCTGTTTGTTTAACTTTCCTAATTACCACTTTTCTTAACAATCTGCTGCTTGCCAAGTATTTTACAGCACTCAGCATTCTCCAGCTGAATATCCAGGATTGGCGTTGGTGGATAAGCGCTGTTATATCGTGCTTTTGTGGCTTGCTTTTTGGTGTTACCTATCGCTATATCATTCGTTCTGATGAAAATCCGCAACTCAAAGCTGGGGGAGTGCTGGCTTTTGGGTTGGTGCGAGGTTTAACTCAGATAGATGTGGGACTTTGTTGTTATAGTACAATTTTGCCTTTTGTCGTGCTGGGTACAGAAAGTGTTGTTTGGTTTGCAATGAGTGCGATCGCACTCAATACCGCCATAAAATTAGGCTGGATTAAACCTTTTAAATCAACTTAAGTTGCAATACTTATTGATAAAACTCATTATATGAAACCTGACATATCCTCCTATTTTTTAATAATAGATTTAGAAGCTACTTGCTCTGATGATGGCGTTATTCCTCGTCATAAAATGGAAATAATCGAAATCGGTGCTGTCATGCTAAACAAAGCAACATGGCAAATTGATTCAGAATTTCAGCAATTCATTCAACCTGTAATAAATCCGCAATTAACAGCTTTTTGTACAGAACTAACTAGCATTTGTCAAAAAGATGTTGAATTAGCGCCAACATTTACGGAAGCAATGTCTTGCCTGCAAAAATGGCTTGAATCATTTCCCAAGTATGTTTTCTGTTCTTGGGGAGAATACGACAAAAAGCAATTTATTCAAGATTGCAAGTATCACAATATTGCTTATCCTTTTGGTTCAGAACACAGAAACATCAAAAAGGAATTTTCTGAATATCTGGGTGTATCTAAAGGATTTGGGATGGCGCAGGCTCTAAAACAGCTTGGGCTAGAATTGAAGGGTACACACCATCGCGGGATAGATGATGCCCGCAACATTGCTGCAATATATCGACATATGAACACTAAAAATCCCAGCTAATCTTGTTTTGAGTTTAAAATAACAATTGCAACATTGATGCATATTAACAACAATACTTAGTAGTAAAATTTTCCTCTGGAAAAATCGTATGCAACTAATCAACCCTATCAAAACTCCCTCATTTCTTCAAAAAATCCAATGGGTAGCCGATCCTGTGGGATATATGGAAAGCGCAGCAAAAGAATATCCTGATATTTTCACTGCTAGAATCATAGGTTTTGGCGGCACTTTAATATTCGTCAACCATCCCCAAGCGCTGCAAGAAATTTTAACAAATGACCGTAAAAAGTTTGCTGCTCCTGGTGATGTGAATGAAATTCTGCAACCATTAGTAGGAAACTATTCGATTTTCATGCTCGAAGGCGATCGCCACAGAAAGCGGCGACAATTAGTAATGCCTTCGTTTCACGGTGAACGGATGCGAAACTACGGAGATTTAATCCGTAATATCACTGAAAAGACCATTAGTAATTTACCACAAAATCAGCCGTTTTTAGCTCGGACTGCAATGCAGGAAATCTCCCTGCAAGTCATTTTAGAGGCGGTTTTTGGCTTGCATGAAGGAGAACGTTGCGAACAACTTAAACGCGGACTGACAGCAATATCAGATTTGTTTCGTTCGCCACTGAGTTCTAGCTTTCTATTTTTCCCTTGGCTGCAAAAAGATTTAGGTGCTTGGAGTCCTTGGGGAAAATTTGTACGCGATCGCGCCGCAATTGATAAAATAATTTACACCGAAATTGCTGAACGTCGCTCTTCACCCAATCCAAATCGCGTCGATATTCTCTCCTTGCTGATGTCAGCGCGGGATGAACAGGGGAATCCCATGACGGATCAAGAGTTGCGCGATGAATTGATGACCATGTTACTTGCGGGATATGAAACCACTGCAACTGCAATGGCTTGGGCATTATATTGGACTCAGCAAAAACCAGAAGTCCGTAACAAAATCCTGCAAGAACTCGATACCTTGGGCAATTCTCCAGATCCAATGAGCATTTTCCGGCTACCTTATCTCACCGCTGTTTGTAATGAAATCTTGCGGATTCACCCTGTAACCATGTTGACTTTCCCCAGAGTCGTGCGAGAACCCGTGGAACTACTCGGACATAAATTAGAGCCTGGTACATACATTGTTGGCAGCATGTATCTAATTCATCAGCGTGAAGATTTATATCCACAACCCAAGCAGTTTAAACCAGAACGCTTTTTAGAACGGCAATTTTCTCCTTACGAGTTTATACCCTTTGGTGCTGGTGCCCGTCGCTGTATTGGCGATGCTTTAGCTCAGTTTGAAATGAAATTAGTATTGGCAACAATTTTGTCACGCTATCAACTAGCGCTAACTGATAATCAACCAGAAATTCCTCGGCGTCGAGGTGTTACCCTTGCACCTTCCCGTGGTGTGAAAATGGTAATTACCGGACAGCGCGTGCGTCCAGAATCGCAATTGACTATGGCGACGACTTAAGGAAGGGGGACTTTCTTGAGAGGGGGACAGGGGGGAGTGGGGGGAGAGGGGGAGTGGGGGGAGTAGGGGACAGTAACCGACACCCTTATTCTCGTTCCCATAATTTTGCTTCCCAATTGATAAACGTAAGTTTTGATATTAATTAGTTGAGCGGCATAGCACTTGTTAGCATCTTCTATAAATGTGAGCGATACTCCTGCGGAGTCACTTCTCTACGAGAGGCTGCGCCAACGTGAACGCTTGCAAAGCGAGCAAAAAAGCCAAGGACTGAAGTCTTACTACGAAAGCGTATTTACGAGAGAATTAAATATAGCTTAAATAGGAGCGATACTCCGTAGGAGTCACTTTGTGAACGCATGAAAAATATCTCTCGTATGGAGGCTGTACAGTCTCCGATAATACCTGTTGTTGGTGAATTAATTAAAAACAATCCGGGAACCATTTCTTTAGGACAAGGTGTTGTTTATTACAGTCCGCCTCCCGAAGCAATCGAGCTTTTGCCGAAATTTCTCGCTGAACCTACTAATAATTTATACAAAGCTGTTGAGGGAATTCCTCCTTTGTTAGCAGCAATTGAAGCAAAATTGCAAGCTTTTAACAAGATTGAAATTAACGACGAAAACTGCATTGTTGTTACCGCTGGCAGTAATATGGCGTTTATGAATGCCATTCTCGCTATCACATCAATCGGCGATGAAATTATATTAAATACGCCTTATTATTTTAATCATGAAATGGCAACGACAATGGCAGGTTGTCATCCGGTGTTGGTAGAAACCGATGAAAATTATCAATTGCGAGTGGATGCGATCGCCCAAGCCATAACATCAAAAACAAAAGCAATAGTCACCATTTCACCGAATAATCCCACAGGTGTTGTTTATTCTGAAGAAGCATTGCGACAAATTAATCAAATTTGCTTTGAACGCAACATCTATCATATTAACGATGAAGCTTATGAATACTTTACCTATAACGGTGTAAAACACACTTCCCCTGGTGCATTTGCCGGAAGTAGCGAATATACCATATCTCTATATAGCCTTTCCAAAGCTTACGGTTTTGCGAGTTGGCGGATTGGCTATATGGTGATTCCCAAACATCTGCTTGTAGCCGTTAAAAAAGTACAGGATTCAATAGTGATTTGTCCGCCTGTAATTTCTCAGTATGCAGCATTAGGAGCATTGCAGGCAAAAGAGGAGTATATCAAGGGAAATGTGGAAGCGATCGCCTCTGTACGCTATGACGTACTTAACTCACTCAACCGCCTACAAAATCACTGTACCATCACCCCCGCCGATGGTGCATTTTATTTTTTCCTGAAAGTTCATACTCAAATGGATACCTTTGAATTAGTAGAAAGACTAATTAAAGAACATCTTGTAGCAGTCATTCCCGGTACAACCTTCGGCATGGATAACGGGTGTTATCTGCGAGTTGCTTATGGTGCGCTGCAAAAAGAAACCGCAAAAGAAGGGATAGAAAGATTAGTCACAGGTTTGCAAACAATCTTACAGAATAATTAATATTAAATAAATGGTACAGAAAACCGCAATTACTGACATTTTCAAAAGTTTAGCTGAAGTTGAATCTCGCTTTGGGATTAGAAGAACCGAAGATGAGCAATTTTTCGGAGAATGGTATGAGAACTTACCTCAAATAACAGACGAAGAAAAAGCCTCGTTAGATGTTATCAGACGAAGATATCTTTATCATCTAGCTGATGGCAATCTCACAGAAGGAACAGTAACACTACTCATAGGTTCACCTATCTTAGAAAAGGCAGGATTTTATGATTATCCCTACAAAATGCGAGGTGAGGCTTCGATAGAAATAGTCTTTGATGCGGATGAAGAGGAAGAAACTTTAAAAGGACGAATTGATATCTTAGTCTTGCAAAATCAGTTTTGGGTAATCTTGTTAGAGTCGAAAAGAACTATAGCAGTTCCCATTCAGATGCGGTACAACATTATATCGTCGCGTGTAGGGGCACGGCAGTGCCGTGCCCCTACGGGTGTACCTCACGTAACCGAGAATTGCTATACTATCTCTGTAATGTCAGCACTGCCACAAACGCTAGCATATATGATGGCAAATCCTCAGCCAGATAAGCCTATCTTTGGGATGATGACAAATGGAGACGGAATTATATTTGTCAAACTAACTCAACAGGATAGACCACAATATGATATATCGAGAGTTTTTTCTCCTGCTCCCTTGCAAAATGAACTATACACTGTCCTACAGATTTTAAAACGTATCGGTCAAATTATCGTTTCAAGCTGAGGTTATTTTCTCGTTTCTCGTTCTCATAGTAGTAAGCGCTACCCTACGGGAAAGCTTCTCTTCTCTACGAGACGCTTTCAGCGAACGAGACGCACTCGCGTTCGCTAACAGCGCTTATTTACAGCACTCTCCGTGCTGACGTGCGAAAAATATTTTTTAAATACATTTCAGATATGCCAATTATTAATAAAGTCATTGAAATCGAAACTGAACAGGGAATTAATATCTACAATATCACACCGCACATCAACGATTTTATCGCCTCAACTTCAATTAAGAATGGTCAAATGTTGGTATTTTCGCGTCACACTACAACTGCATTGGCTATCAATGAAAATGAAGAAAGACTGTTAGAAGATATCAAAGTCTTTTTGCGGAAATTAGCACCTGAGTCAGACCGATATTTGCACAACGATCTACACTTAAGAGTTGTGCCGGAAGATGAACCGATGAATGCTCATTCTCATCTGATGGCGATGATGTTAAGTACTAGTGAGGTAATTCCAATTGTAGATGATAAATTAGCTTTGGGAACTTGGCAATCTGTGTTATTTCTTGAGTTAGATGGAGCGCGTAAAAGAACTGTGTTTTTCCAAATTTCTGGCGAGGAAGCAGATTAGGAGTTGTAGAGACGCGATTAATCGCGTCTCTACTAATATCATGTCCATTTAATTAATCTTAATAAAAACACCGCAACCCTCGTAGAGACGTTTCGCCGAAACGTCTCTACAATGTTTTTAAACTATAATTTTTTAATCTAAGCTGAATTCTTCAAATTCTATTTGCCCAAAAAGCATATTTTTATCTATTGCTGATAATACTTTATTGTTAGCTTTGTCAGAATTTAAGCAACGACAAACTAACTGTGCGACATCTGCACGATTAATTATACCTGCAATGCGCGGATCTTCAGTTAAAACTCCATTTCCGGTTGCGGCTTCTGATTTTAATCCACCGGGACGAATAATAGTGTAAGTTAATCCACTGTCAATTAAGTGTTTTTCAGCTTTTTCTTTTTCTATTAAAACAGATTGCAATGTTTCTAATGCTTGTGGATTCAAGGCAACTACACTATCTCCACTACCTATAGAAGATATTAAAATAAATGAGCGCACTTTCGCTTTCACCGCTGCGTCAATCAGATTTTTATTGCCTAAGTAATCTACTCTTTCACTAACTTGAGGCAAACCACCAACAGTACTGATAACTGCGTCGATGGGTTCTCCCAGCATAGCACTTTCTACATCTTCTTCATTTAAGGCATCTCCCAAAACTACCTCAACACCCATTGCTTCTAATTCATCGCGAGTTGCTTCTGTTCTCAAAAGTGCTTTTACCTTTTGCTGTTGTGCAATTAAGCATTTGGCAATTTCTCTACCGACACCCCGACTTGCTCCAGCCAGAAAAATGGAAGATGCAGTTGTCATGGTTATTTTTTGAATAGATGCGATATTCTCAACAATTAATAAATATATCTTTCTTTGGTTATCCTAACTCTCGGTAGCGAAAAATTTCTATGTATTTATACAATCATCTATCTTTATAGGGAGAATAATTTCATCCTGAAGATAGAGTTAAAGTTGATACAAAACTCTCTGTAGAGCAATTATACTTAAGGCGATCGCTCCTACGGAGTCACTTCTCTACGAGAGGAACTTTTACAAGCGTTAGCGCTCCAATTATTATAATTAAATCTTTGAGGACGCACTCATGGCTAAAAAATCGGAGAAAAACTTCCACCAACCTGAAGATATCCGAGTTACAGCTACCACAAAAATCTGGGGGTTGACTGTGGGGATTTTAGCAATTTGTGTTCCACTTTCCGCTGTCACTAGAAGTGGTGCAATTATACCATTAGCGGCGATTGGTGGCGCAGCGGTTGGTACGGTTGCCGTATGGCGATCGGATGAGAAAAAATACCAAAATAAGCTTTTGTCACCGCAGCAGCTCGAATTAGAACAACGGATCGCTGACTTAGAAACAATTGTCAGCCGTGAGGACTTTGATTTGCGGATGAAAATTAAACGATTACAGGCAAATGAAAGCGATCGCCAAGAAGAAAATTAACAAATCCTGACTTTAGTATCTTGACTTATACAACATAATGCGCCGCTGTTGTAGCGAGAATCTGAGATTGATACTATCACTCTCTGCGTGGCGCGTGATTCTTAATGAGTATTATTTCGGGTTTGTCTCACTAGAGACAGTCTCATATTTTTCAGATAAGTTAGAATTAATTTCCAACGTCTAATTTATTTATACGCTCTTGCTGATGGTTGACAAAGTATCTTATAGCTCAAATAGATAATTGCTTTCTGTTAGACCATAAGTAATACTTGTGTTACCCTAACTGCTCAAATTACTCAATCAATTTACATTCGTCTTATAAACTTGAGTAATTGCTTTGGTATAGCTTACCGTAGGTATGCATTCTTTGTGCCGCAAAACATGCAAATGGATTGGATTAGCTTACTGAAAGCTCAACAAGCTGACTTTCTTCAACGTGTGAAAAAACCAAAGACTTATGACTTATCTTTGCTAGAGAGTCAAGTCAAAGGTTGTCACAGTGAAATTATGGCATTTTGGGGCGAATCATTGGCAAAATTGCTTAATTTTGCTCGCTACCAAGCCGAAATTCTCGCCAAAAATCCCCCACCAACACCACCGGAATATCCCGAACCCCCTGATTGGGTGATTCCCTTTCCCAAATATTTTCAGCAGCAAGCGGAAGATTATCTTTTGCGAGAACAAATCGTTCAGCGGGTGATAACTGAACGCTTGGGTAAGCTGGTTAAAAAAGTGCCACAAGACAGCTTGAAAAATATGGCATTAGATGAAGAGGGAAATTTACGCGGTGAAAGTAAATTTGCTTACTTCTTAGCAGATAACCCAAAAGTTAGTATTCAAGTTTACGCTGCTGATGGAGAAAGTTTTAACGGCATAAAAAAAGACAAAATCAGGTGGACTGTTACTCAAGAAGATATACAGAATCATCAAGTATTGATTTTTCTCTGTTTGTTTTATCCGTTTACTGGTCAATTAGGCTACGAAAAGCAAGCGGTAATTACAGGATTTTTGCCGTCAAATCAAATTCAATTTAGTGAGCCAAAAGTTAATGTAATTCCGAGTAACTTGTTATATGGAGGTGGGTTAAGTTGGTATTTAGAATCACTAATTGCCAAAAAAGATGCACCGCTAGGAGTTGATGAAATTGCGATCGCCGAAACGATTCAGACTTTATCAGCAGATCATCCCCTAAAAAACATTGTCGGTGATTGGGAATGCTGGCAGACTTTGACAGGACATTGTAGAGGCATTAATTGCCTTGCTTTCAGTCCAGGAGGGAAAAACGGCAATTTCCCGCCAATTTTGGCTAGCGGCAGTCGCGGAGAGACGAAGCTTTGGGACTTGACAAAAGGTGAGTTAATTGGTACTCTCTCAGAATACCAATGGAGTGTCTCCGGGGTAGTGGATGAAGTAAATTCCCTGACATTCAGTCCGGATGGACAAACATTGGTGAGTGGTGGTGCAGACTCGACAATAAAGATTTGGCATTCGGGTGCAGTAGATTTGATAGATATTCTGCACAAGCACAATGGAATGGTGCGCTGTGTAGCTTTTACCCCAGATGGACGGATGTTAGCAACTGGGGGAGATGACAGAAAGATTTTGTTTTGGGATTTGATGTATCGACAGGTAGCGATCGCTCTTTCATTAGATGATACTGCCGCTCATTCCCTCGCTTTTAGCCAAGATGGACAAACTCTAATCACAGGTAGCTACCGTAAAATCAAAGTTTGGGATTTGTCATGTCAAGGTAAAGTAACAAGTTTTAATACCGAACCTTTGCACATCCTGATGGGACATTCTCACATAGTTCGTTCTTTGGCGGTGAGTGGAGATGATAATATTCTGGTGAGTGGAAGTCGAGATAAAACGATTAAGATTTGGGATTTAGAGACAGGGGAATTGCTTCGCACTCTTAAAGGACATCGAGATGGAGTTGATGCGATCGCTCTTAGTCCCGATGGAGAAATTATCGCTAGTGGCAGTTCAGATAAAACTATCAAATTGTGGCATCTACACACCGGAGAACTGCTAGGTACATTTACAGGACATGCCAATACAGTAACAGCTTTAGCGTTTACAGCTTCCGGGGAAATGTTGGTGAGTGGCAGTTTAGATAAAACGATTAAAATTTGGCAACGGAGTTAGGAATTAGGAGTTAGGAGTTAGAAGTCAGGAGACTTAGAAGTTTGTTGACGAGGTTCGGAACTGCGTTAATGAGTCTTTTAGCTCCGTTAATGAGTCTTTTAGCTCCGTTAATGAGTCTTTTAGCTCCGTTAATGAGTCTTTTAGCTCCGTTAATGAGTCTTTTAGCTCCGTTAACGAGTATCAGAACTCCGTTGACGAGTCTTTTAGCTCCGTTAACGAGTATCAGAACTCCGTTGACGAGTGTTTTAGCTCCGTTGACGAGTGTTTTAGCTCCGTTAACGAGTATCAGAACTCCGTTGACGAGTGTTTTAGCTCCGTTGACGAGTGTTTTAGCTCCGTTAATCTCAAATTTGTCTTAAACTCACATTTTACATCTCGTCCCCCACAAGCTACAAAATCCTTAAATTTATATATAGCGGTTATCGGTTGAGTCCAATACACTCGTAAGGGCACGGCACTGCCGTGCCCCTACACGCAACGATATAACTTTGTATTGCATTCAACTAAGAACGGCTATAATTTGCCTTTTCGGACTTTGTTTGTGTAGTCACGAATTTTATTCACCAAAGCTAATCTAGTTAAAAAGATTGTCTATGTAAAACTTTCGCAGTAAAACTGACTTATGACAATAGCCGCTAAACCTAAACTTACATTAGACGAGTTCCTGCAACTGCCAGAAACAAAGCCACCATCAGAATTTCTCAATGGAGAAATTATTCAAAAGCCAATGCCTCAAGGTGAACATAGCTTACTTCAGACTACTTTTTGCGAAGTAATTAATAAAGTAGCCAAAAGCAAAAAAATTGCTCACGCATTCCCAGAATTACGCAGCACATTCGGAGGTAGTTCCATCGTCCCTGACGTATCTGTGTTTCGTTGGGCAAGAATTCCCTTAACATCATCAGGGAGAATTGCAAACCGCTTTTATCTTACTCCCGATTGGGCAATTGAAATTCTTTCTCCAGACCAAAGACAAACAAAAGTGTTGAGTAACTTGTTGCATTGCTGCCGCAACGGTACTGAGCTCGGCTGGTTAATATATCCAGAAGATGAAAGTGTCCTAGCTGTGTTTCCCGGTCAGCAAGTCGAAATCTATACAGGTGCTTCTGGGTTGCCGATACTCAATGGTATCGAATTAGAGCTGACAGTTGAAGAGATTTTTAGCTGGTTGACTCTGAGTTAGGACTTACGCATTACTCGTAGTAAGCGCTGTATAAGCTTATTTTAAGCACTAAAGTGCTTACTACGGCGCTTACTGCGAGTTTACATTTATGTTTTTTGTGCGATCGCGTAAGCAAATAAAAATATCCAGTAGGGTGCGTTATCACTAACGCACCCTACAATTACTGGTTTGTGTTAATAATTTTATCAAAGAGATAGAGAAATAGTCTATGGCGATGATATTCTCAAATTGGTGGAAAAAAATTCCGGGATTAAACTGGGGACAGGGGGCGGAGGTAACAAAAACTGGCGCAGAAGCCGCTAAAGCCGTCTTTGACCTAGCCAAAGCCATCAACGAGCAAAAACCGAAGGCAGAAGACCTCAAGCCCTACATCGCTCAAATATCGTCGCTATTAGATGTCATCAACGCACCACTCGGACAAATTGCTGGTTCAGTAATTCCCTTTGCACCCATCGCAATAACTACATTAAAGCTGATTGTTGATGCCACCAAAAAAGAGCCAAGTCCAGAAAGCTGTGTAATATTGGTTAGTCAGGTTGCTTATTTAGAAAGTTTGAAAGCAATTCTGAAAGAAGATTCGCAATTACAACAGCAAATTAATCAACAAAGTCCAGTTTCGGAAACTTTAGCTAGACAAATTAAGAAACTGGGTGAGCAAGAATTTGAGGAACGAGAAGCGAAAAAAGCTATTGTCTACTTCCACGAATCGAAACTAGCAGAAGCATTTAATCAAGTTTTGCAGCTACGTTTACAAGAAGGAGGTTTAATCGAAGCAGACGCAAAAACTGTCACCGAAAGAGTAGCGCGAAAGACTGATGAATATATGATGCTTTCGGCATTAGTAGAAGTTGGCGATAAAGTCAAGCAACTCGTGCAATGGTATAGCGTCGGAGGAAAAGAGCAACTAGAGAAGTATCTCAGTATTGATGATTATTTAGAACAGGAAATAAAACCCAAGCCAGAAGAAAAGATTTTTGATGAGACTCATATTACCTTTCGGGATTTGTATGTACCGCTGCAAGTTAAAGAACTGGATAAGCAAAGCGATGTAACTTTTCAAATCGAAGACTTTGTTAAGTCAATACTTTCTGAAGCTGATAAAAATAAATCCAAACAAGTTTTGTTTATTCAAGGTGAAGCTGGACGCGGTAAAAGTGTCTTTTGTCGCATGTTTGCCGACTGGGTGCGGCAAAATCGGCATCCCATCTTTACCCCAGTTTTGATTCGCTTGCGGGATGTGCGGGTACTAAAAGATAACTTAACTGAGACTCTAGAAAACTATTTAGAAAACGTTGATTTTATTCAAAGTGATTCCGGCTGGCTTACAGATAAAAATACGCGCTTTCTATTTTTACTCGATGGCTTCGACGAACTATTATTAGAAGGACGAGCTAACGGCTTAAAGGAATTTTTGGAACAGGTAGAGAAGTTTCAAAAAGATAGCTTTTGCCATCATCAATTTTTGGTTACTGGTCGTCCTTTAGCGCTGCAAGGAATTGATCGCTTGCTCTCACAAACCAAAAGCTTGAAGCGCGTCGAACTTCAGCCAATGGATGATTCAATTCGGCAAACATGGCTGAATAAATGGGAGGCTAAAGTTGGGACGCAAGAAGCAAATGACTTTGAGCAATTTTTGCAAGCTTGTCCTGATGAAATCAAAGATAACTTGGCACGAGAACCTTTACTGCTTTATTTGCTGGCACGAATGCACCGAGAGCAACATCTTAATGTGCAAATGTTTGAGGGTGCAGAAGGTATCAAAGCAAAAATCCGCATTTATGACGAATCGGTGAAATGGGTATTAGAAGAACAGCGTAAAAGTGAAAATCAAAATGAAAACTTGCGCTTAACTCAACTGGAAAGCGAAGATTTGCGCCAATTTATGACAGAAGCTGCTTTGTGTGTAGTGCAGTCGGGGAATGAATCTGCAAAAGTAGCAATGTTAGAAACACGGCTCAAAGTTAGCAATTGCCCAGCAGCAAAGTTAATTCCGCAAGCGAGAGAGAATTCTCACGAAAATAAGAAGCTACTCAATAATTTGTTGACCGCATTTTACATCAAAGCAGCTTCAGGCGATAAAGAAGGTTCCGTGGAGTTTGTCCACAAGAGTTTTAGTGAGTTTTTATTCGCAGAACGGTTAATAGAAAGCTTTGTAGATTGGACAACTAAAATAAGCAAGCGTCACCGTGAAGAAAATTCAGTTTCCACAGAGGTGATGGATAGGGAAATTTACGATTTATTCGGCTATGGGAATTTAACCCCGGAAATTGTGGAATATTTAATGGGGTTGTTTGCCGAAAGTTCAGAATTTCAAGATGTAGAACGCTTGTGTCAACTGTTCCAACGATTAGAGCATTTCTACTTGCGTTGGTGCGATGGGGAATTTATTGATGCGGAAGATGCAAATTTGCCGCAGATGAAGAAAAAGCAATTAAAGGAGCAATTACCAGATAGAGAAACTCATTTGGGTTTGCGACAAGTGGATGTGTGTACAGGATTGAATGTGATGATTTTGCTTTTAGAGTTAAATCGCTATGCTCAAAGAAAAGATGACCTGAAAGATAAAATCACCTTTTACCCCTGCGGTAAACCTGATACTGAACAATTTGACTCAGCACGCTTACTCGCTATTATCGGCTATATTCACTGCCTGAGTGTCGATGCCTTTAACAAAAACTTGGGATTATTTCTCAGCGGTGCCGACCTCAGCGGTGTCAACCTCAGGGATGCCAGCCTCCTTGATGCCAACCTCAGCGGTGCCAACCTCGTTGATGCCAACCTCGTTGATGCCGACCTCAGCGGTGTCAACCTCAGCGATGCCGACTTCAGCTTTGCCAACCTCAGCGGTATCGACCTCGTTGGTGCTGACCTCAGCGGTGTCAACCTCAGCGATGCCGACCTCATGAATGCCGACTTCAGCTCTGCCAACCTCAGCGGTGTCAACCTCAGGGGTGCTGACCTCAACGATGCCGACTTCAGCTTTGCCAACCTCATCGGTGCCGACTTCAGCTTTGCCAACCTCAGCGATGCCAACCTCAGGGGTGCCAACCTCAGCGGTGCCAACCTCAGCGGTGCCAACCTCAGCGATGCCAACCTCAAAGCAGTTGTATGCGACAGTGACACAAAATGGCTCAATGCTATAAGGCTACATGAAGCAGTAAACGTATCTCAATTAATGCAAAACCCAGCTTTCGCGGCTGCGTTTTCCTGGAGTCAGGGTATCAGTTTGGTGAAAGAAGGCAAGGTTAAAGAAGCACAGAACGCTTTTAAACAAGCCCTCAGCTACGACCCTAGTTTAAAGAACTCTGCCGAATATTGGCATAGCATCTGCTGGGTTGGCAGCGTACACGGTCATGCAAAAGGTGTTCTCAAGTACTGTGAAACAGCTGTTACTCTAGAGCCTAATAATAAAGGCTATCAAGATAGTCGGGGGCTGGCTAGAGTACTTACAGGCGACTTGGTAGGGGCATTAGAAGACTTTCGGGCTGCTGTAGACAGTGGCACACTTGATTACTCAGAAGATGTGAAGCAGCGCCGGCTACGCTGGATAAAAGCACTTGAGTTAGGAAATAATCCCCTCACACCAGAGGAATTAGAGGAACTGCGACAGGCTGAGGGCTAGGTTGAAAATATAGAGTAATATAGCGGTTATTGGTTGAGTCCAATACACTCGTAGGGGCACGGCATTGCCGTGCCCCTACACGCGACGATAAAGCTTTCTATTGCATCCAACTAAGAACGGCTATATTTAACAAAGACTCTGCGACCCTCCGCGTCTACCTTTGCGTTTCTCTGCGTTTAAAAAAAGTGGGGAAACGCAATCCGGCAGTTAAAATCAAGATAGTTTCCATCGTGTGAGGTCGATTATGCGATCGCCTTTTCCAGGAATGAACCCCTACCTGGAGCAACCTATTTTCTGGTCAGAGTTTCACAGCCGTTTAATTGTAGCGATCGCCGATGCCCTTGCCCCAAAGTTGCTACCCAAATACTATATTGGCGTAGAGACGCGCACTTATCTAGACAATGCTGATGAAGATATATTAATCGGAATTCCAGATGCGGTTGTCCTTTCATCAATCAGCAAGCAGCCTTCTGACCAAATTAGCTCAAAAGAAACTACTCAAGTTGCAGTCCAAACTCACCCTCAACAAATCACTTTGCCAATGCCAGTGGAAGTGAAAGAGCGATACTTGGAAGTGAGGGAAACTAAAACAGATGCTGTAATTACAGTCATTGAAATTTTATCACCTAAAAATAAACGCAAAGGCAAAGGACGCTCAATTTACGAACAGAAGCGTCATTCGATTTTAGCAAGTATGTCTCATTTAGTTGAAATAGACTTGCTTCGAGCAGATGAACCAATGGCAATGAAAGGAGTTGATTTTATAACTGACTATCGAATTGTAGTCAGTCAGCATGAACGGCGTCCCATAGCAGATTTATATGCTTTTACAATGCGTGAGGCGATTCCGGAGTTTTTACTACCCCTCAAAGAACCTCAAGAAGCAACAACTGTAAATTTACAATCTATCGTTAGTGGTATTTATGAGCGAGGCGGTTACGCTATCCGCATTGACTACCAACAAGCAGTTCCTCCCCCAACACTATCACAAAGCGATCGGCAATGGGTTGAGGAACTACTCGCTTCGCGGGATCAGAATTGAGAAATTAGGAACTACCAAAAAACGAACCGCGAAGACACGAAGCACACAAAGGAATAAGAGTTGAAGAGAGTTTTTGCCCTCATTCTTCTCTCTTTTTCTTCCTTCGTGTACTTCGCGTCTTCGCGGTTCGTTAAATTAGGTATTCTTTAAGCGCAAAGCAACTAATTCAACACAGATTGCATCAAAGGCTTATCTTCCGACACCTTACCCGATCGCAACCATTCATTAAGTTCGCTCGGTGCTTTCGCTCTTGCAAGTCTTTCCCGCAATTCTACACCTTCGAGAACTTCGCGTTGCAGCAGTTCCTCTGCGGTTTCTTCTAACAAGTCGCGGTTATCTTGTAAAATCGTTAAAGCAATGTGGTGAGCATTATCCACAATCTGCTTCATCTCGCGGTCAATTTCCTCAGCCACTTTCGGGCTAATCGACCGACGCGGATTGCTGTAACCTTCGATAAACTGCTGTTGCGTCTTCTCAAAAGCCACCGGACCGAGTTTATCACTCATGCCGTAGACAGTAACGTAACGTTCTGCCATATCTGTGGCTTTCTGGATGTCGTCACCCGCACCTGTGGAGACTTTACCAAAAACGATTTCTTCAGCGGAACGTCCACCCAACAAAGTGGCAATCCGTCCGCGAATTTCGTCTTCAACCATCAAGAAGCGGTCTTCTTCCGGCATTTGAATTGTATAACCCAAAGCACCTATACCACGCGGTACAACCGAGATTTTTTCAACTTTACCCGCTCCGGGCATCAATGCACCGATGATGGCGTGACCAACTTCGTGATAAGCTACAGTCTTCTTCTCAGTTTCATTGAGTACGCGAGAACGTTTTTCTAAACCGGCAATCAACCGCTCGATCGCTTCGTTGAAATCTGCCATAATCACAGCTTCGCGATTTTGACGCGCTGCTAATAATGCGGCTTCATTTACCAAGTTAGCTAAATCTGCCCCAGCAAAACCAGGTGTGCGGATAGCAATAGTAGCTAAATTGACATCCTCAGCTAATTTGACGTTTCTCGCGTGAACATTGAGAATCGCTTCCCGACCAATTTTATCAGGACGGTCTACGACAACTTGGCGATCAAAGCGTCCCGGACGACGTAAAGCTGGATCTAACACTTCCGGACGGTTGGTAGCAGCGATGATAATTACACCTGTGTTGGCGTCAAAGCCGTCCATTTCTGTAAGTAACTGGTTCAGGGTTTGTTCGCGTTCATCGTTACCACCGACGAACCCACCAGCACCACCGCGAGATTTACCGAGTGCGTCTAACTCGTCGATAAAAACGATACAAGGTGCTTGTTTTTTCGCTTGTTCAAATAAATCGCGCACCCGTGCAGCACCGACACCAACGAATAACTCGATAAACTCGGAACCGGAGATACTAAAGAAAGGTACACCCGCTTCCCCAGCGATCGCCTTCGCTAACAATGTCTTACCCGTTCCTGGAGGTCCCACCAACAACGCACCTTTAGGTATTTTCGCACCTAAGCGGGTATATTTGTCAGCATTTTTCAGAAAATCAACAATCTCTTCTAATTCAACTTTGGCTTCATCCACACCAGCCACATCGGTAAATTTGACACCAGTGCTGCCATCAGAAGAAATCCGCGCTTTGCTTTTACCTACAGTCAGTGCAGCCGCACCACCACCTTGACGATTGAGGAAAAAGCCCCAAATAGCAATAAAAATTAACGGGGGAACCACCCAACTAATTAAAGTGCCAATCCAACCATTTTGATCTGGTTGTGGTGCAGCAAATTGTACATTATGTTCGCGGAGAATCTTCGGTAAATCCAGATCGTAAGCTACTGGTGTAGTTTGGAATATTTGTTCTGCTGGCTTACCATCTGGCGTTTGCGTCGGAATTGAATATTCAATGCGATCGCTTCCAACAATTGCCTTATCAACTTTACCAGCTTCCACAGCCGTAATAAAATCACTATAAGCAACTTGCGGCGATCGCGCACCGAAGCTAGGAACAATAAAGTTAAGCAATAACAGAATAGTCAGCAGAATCAGGAAACTGCCGCCAAACTGCCTTATTCTCGGCGGTTTGATGGGGCGTTTGTTATTTGTTTCTACAGGCATTTTTTGACGTACCCTCTAAGTTTTGGGGAGTGGGGCATGGGGCATAGGGCATGGGGCATGGGGCATAGGGCATGGGGCATGAAAAAATCTCCCATTGCCCATTGCCCATTGCCCATTGCCCTTTCCCCTCTTTTTAAATGTAAAGCTTTGTAACTATAGGTTTATTGTAGAGACTGGGACATGCAGCCTTATTTAGTGTCAACCCCACTCAAAAATGCGTATAGCCGTACAAGATTATGGAAAATCAAACTGGATTTGTGGTGAAAGTATTTGTATTTTCGGCTTTATTGTCGCTGCTGATTAGATATATCGGTCCGAGTTTAGGAATTGGGGGGACAACAACCAACGTATTAATTATGGTTTTGTCACCGAGTTTGATTATGGCGATCGCATTATTGTCGCGACTCCCAAGTAAGGGATAGGGGGAGG
>NZ_JBPAOH010000050.1:0-44855 GCF_050875635.1 Tolypothrix sp. VBCCA 56010 | reverse complement strand
GTCCCGACGGCAAAACCTTAGCTTCTGCAAGTAATGACAAGACTATCAAATTGTGGAATCTCGCCACTGGTAAAGAAATTGCCTCTCTGACTGGGCATCAAGAAAGCGTCAGCAGCGTCGTCTTTAGTCCCGACGGCAAAACCTTAGCTTCTGCAAGTTGGGACAACACCATCAAATTGTGGAATCTCGCCACAAGAAAAGAAATTGCCTCTCTGACTGGGCATCAATATTGGTTCAACAGCGTTGCTTTTAGTCCCGACGGCAAAACCTTAGCTTCTGGGATTTGGGACAAGACCATCAAATTGTGGAATCTCGCCACAAGAAAAGAAATTGCCTCCCTGACTGGTCATCAAGAAAGCGTCAACAGCGTCGTCTTTAGTCCCGACAGCAAAACCTTAGCTTCTGCAAGTAATGACAAGACCATCAAATTGTGGAATCTCGCCACAAGAAAAGAAATTGCCTCCCTGACTGGTCATCAAGAAAGCGTCAACAGCGTCGTCTTTAGTCCCGACAGCAAAACCTTAGCTTCTGCAAGTAATGACAAGACCATCAAATTGTGGAATCTCGCCACAAGAAAAGAAATTGCCTCCCTGACTGGTCATCAAAGTTATGTCAACAGCGTCGCTTTTAGTCCCGACGGCAAAACCTTAGCTTCTGCGAGTTGGGACAAGACCATCAAATTGTGGAATGTCGCTACGGGTAAAGAAATTGCCTCCCTGACTGGTCATCAAAGTTATGTCAACAGCGTCGCTTTTAGTCCCGACGGCAAAACCTTAGCTTCTGCGAGTTGGGACAAGACCATCAAATTGTGGAATGTCGCTACGGGTAAAGAAATTGCCTCCCTGACTGGTCATCAAAGTTATGTCAACAGCGTCGCTTTTAGTCCCGACGGCAAAACCTTAGCTTCTGCAAGTTTGGACAAGACCATCAAATTGTGGAGTTTAGATTTAGATGATTTACTAACGCAGGGTTGCAACTATCTCAAAGATTATCTCGCTACCCGCGATCAGGTGCGTCAGGAAATTTGTCCGAATCAATGAAGGAAGGGGAAAGAGTGCGATGGGTCAACCGCCACCTTTGGCGATAAGCGTTTTGGTGTTTTGGTTTGGAATGCGATCGCGTTTGTTGGGTTGATGGGGGAGAGTGCGATCGCATTTGTTAGGGTTTGTGGGAAAGTGCGATCGCATTTGTGATGTTGTGAAAGCGCTACAATAAATGCAACTTCATTTACAATTAAAGAAAATATACGTAAACAATCGTTATGAATTCCTTCTCATCTGTAACACCACAAATTAAAAACCAAGACAATAGCGAAGTATTAGTAAACGTTATTGTTAAACAAGGTAGTGATGGGAGAACAATTGCGATCGTTCCAGGTATACCAGAACTACAAGTAGAAGCAAGCGATAAAGCAACAGCCCTAAGCCAAATTCAGCAACGACTAGAAACCCATTTAGCAGGAGCAGAAATTGTTTCTTTACCTGTAAAATTGCCATCTCTTGAGCGGAAAAATCCTTGGTTAGAAATGGCTGGAGTTTTTAAAGATGACCCACAATTTGAACAAATGCTCGAAGCTATTGAAAACTATCGACACGAATTAGATAAAACTATAGAAGATAATTTATCGCAAGAGTAGGATTATATTTGCTTAGGTATAAATCAGATGACGCGATGGGTGCTTGATACTGATCATATTTCCCTACTACAACGAGGTAATCCAGTTGTTATTAGTAAAATAGCTACTATTAACTCCTTAAAAATATCAGTAACAGTTATAACTATTGTTGAACAAATGTACGGTCGTTTAGATGTTATCAAGCGAGCAAAATCAAAACAAGAATTAGTTACAGCTTATGCTTTATTGAAAGAAACATTTAATCGGTTATGTCAAGGGAATATTCTTGATTTTGATGAAGCCGCATTTGATATTTATAACGAATTACGTGCAGCAAAAATTCGTATTGGTACACAAGACTTAAGAATTGCAGCCATTGCACTTTCTGTCAGTGCTACAGTGGTAACGCGCAACCGTAAAGATTTAGTTCAAAGTTCCTGGTTTGAAAATTGTGGATTGGTCGATACCTTAAGATTTTTCACGATTAGCAACCCAGCTAAGTCAAATTAGGAGTTCTCAAAATATGCAAAAGTCAAAAGTCTTTGTAGATTTCCATAACGCTGATGTTCAAGGTCGCTTACGCCTTAATTGTATTGGTACGATTGAGGATTTAGCTCATCAGAAAATTTGGTTGCAAAATGGTCAAGAAATAACGCTTTATAGCGAAGATTTAGAAGTAGATGGAATTGTTCAATATTCTACAACAGAAAATCTGTGGGTAGCCGTTATTGATTGGGACAACATAAAAGAGAAACAAGATGTGTTGGTAAAAGAAGACGAAGTTGTTATTTAAAAAAAGAGACTCACATTAAACATTATATTCCAGCGCATAAAGCGCTCGCATTTAGGTTAGTTTGGAGAGAATGCGATAAGCTTCGCTTAAGCCTTCGGCTATCGCGTTTAGTAGAAGTTGAAGGATTTATGCGATGCGGAAGCCGCCACCTCCGGTGAACGCGTAAATTTGAATATTTTTTAGCAACTAAAAATATTAATGATGTACTTGTTATAATCACTTGATAAGCATTTAGGAAAGCTTGAAAATGCGCCAATTTCGCCTTGGAGACATCCAAAATCCCCACAGTGATGCTTTAGAACAAGCTGCGACGGAACCAATCGTACTGACAAGTGAATCACAAGCTAGCTATGTAATTATGTCGGTGGAAAATTATGAGCAATTAATAAATCGAATTGCTCAATTAGAAGATTTAATTTTAGGTCAACAAGCACAAATGGCTGTAGCTAATTCTCAAATGGTTGGTTCGGAGATTTTTACCGCAGAACTTGAACGTTTAGCAGCGCTTGATGACTAATTCATAGTATGGCAAAGTTAGACGGTTTAGAGACAGTTCTCGATTTTCTCAAAGGTTTACAACCTAAAATAGCTGCCCAAATAGCGAAAAAAGTAATGTCGCTGAATGTTGACCCCTTACCCGCAGATTATAAAGAATTAACTGGTTATCCAGGATACTATCGCGTAGATTCCGGAGAATACCGTATTGTTTACCGCTTTGATGTAGATGCAGATTTGGTGGAGGTGATTTTAGTCGGTAAACGTAACGACGATGAAGTGTATAAGCAACTCAAACGTTTACTAGGTTAGAGATTTTCAGAGTGAAGCTTGCGCGACGAGAGTCATTCGCGTTTTGGTTGTTTCGGAGAGAATGCGAAGCTTGCGCGACGAAAGTCGTTCGCGTTTTGGTTAGTTTGGTTTGGAGTGCGATGTCTAACGACAAGCCGCTGTGCGTCTACGCATTTTGGTTGTTTTGGAGAGAGTGCGATACGGCTACGCATTTGTGATGTTGGGATTTGTGCGATTATCCTACTCATTAACCCGCATATTTATCTGACTCAATTCTTCGCGCACAACTCGCCGTAAAATTTCCTCGCTCATGTTCCCGACGCTGTTGCACATATTCACGCAACGCATTATTTATCAAAGTCTGATAGTTTCCACCACCCGCAAGATGAACTTGTTCGCGAAACCAGGTCAAAATATCATCATCTAAGCGTATTGTAATCCTTGTTTTACCTTCGGCTGTAGGCTCAATAGCTCCACGTTTACCTTGACTAAAATCATACTCAGTATCCATGATTTATTCCTCTTCCTCATACTGATCATGTTTCGCTTCTCCAATCTGCCTGAGTGCAGTTTTATAATCTTCAAGCGGCATAATATCGTTTCACAGTTCCAATCGTGATGTAAAGTATGGAGGGCGATCGCTCTTTATCGAAAGCATGATTGCGGATAAAATACCCTACAGGCTATAAGCCTGATGCTATACGAACAGAGCTTACCTGCGTGGGCTAAAAATTGTAGCCTGCGGAGGCAGGCTTTGTTTGTATAGCCGCACCCTTCTAGGGTGTCGGTGCTTTTATTTAGATGCTACTGCCTCAACTTTTGCCTCAATCGCCTGATACGGCTTTTCTGCACCTTGGGCTAAATACTCAGCTAACTGAGATTCAATTTGATCGCGCACAATTTGGCGATATTCAAAGAAATGTTCGATATGAGCGCAAGCAGAGAGGTAATGCTCTAAAGCTCTTGGGTTACGCTTGATAATGCTAAACAAATGATGCCAGAATTTCCAGCGAGTTTCGCGTTTGATTCCTTGTCGCCAGATAATAATTAGAAATGCTTTCACAAGCACCAATTCTGGCATCTTCGCAGGTCGTGTCCAACTCGGACCACCCATCATCAGAAAGCAGCGATAGGTGCGGTCTAAATATTTAACAGGGTCGTATAAAGCACAAAACGCTTCAATGTATTCTCTGGCAATATCTTCTAGAGGACGGGTGGCGATAAAGTTCATCAAGGTAGTTTGATTGATGTTGCCGTCTTGGTTTTCGCGCAGTCGTCCTTCTTTTTTCAGGCGATGCCACAAAGCTGTATTGGGTAGCGCTTGCAACATCGCGAAGGTAGTAGAGGGAATCGCCGCTTGTTCGGCAAAACGGACAATGCGATCGCCTGCACCTGCTTTTTCGCCATCAAAGCCGATAATAAACCCAGCCATCGGGCGCAATCCAGCTTTAATAATGGTTTGTACTGCATCAGTTAGCGAACTGCGAGTATTTTGAAACTTTTTCGTTAGTTGCAGACTGTCTTCATCTGGTGTTTCAATTCCCAAAAATACAGCAGCGAAACCGCACTCAACCATCAACTCCATCAATTCTGGATCTTGCGCTAAATCAATTGAAGCTTCGGTGTCAAACGCGAAGGGATACTGATGTTCTGCCATCCAAACTTTTAACTCTTTCAGCAACAATTTAACGTTACGTTTGTTGCCGATAAAGTTGTCATCCACCATGAACACACCACGGCGCCAACCCAACTTATAAAGGTAATCTAATTCTGCTAAAAGTTGTGCTGGTGTTTTAGTACGCGGTTTGCGACCATAAAGAACAATGATGTCACAAAATTCGCATTGAAAAGGGCAACCCCGCGAAAACTGAACTGACATCATGTCATAAGCATCAAATTCTAGTAAATCGAAGCGGGGTATCGGTGTAGATGTTACATCCGGTTTTTCGGTAGCGCGAAAAACGCCTGATGTTTCTCCTCGCTTAATTGCATCGATAAACATTGGCAGAGTAATTTCTCCTTCATCGAGAATGAGAAAATCTGCGCCTACTTTCTCAACTTCGTGGGGTACGGAAGTTGGGTAAGGACCACCCACCGCAACTAATTTACCACGTCTTTTTGCTTCTTGAATTTGGTCGAGTAAATCTGCTTTTTGCACAATCATAGCGGAGAATATTACTATATCCGCCCATGCCCATTCTTCTTCAGTTGCGGTGCGAATGTTGCGATCTACAAGTTTGAATTCCCATTCTTGCGGCAAAATCGCTGCTACTGTTACTAAACCTAAAGGTGGTAATAAAACCTTGCGATTAACTAATTCCAAGATTTTTTCGTATGACCAAAAGGTTTTGGGAAATATAGGATACACTAGTAAAATTCGCATGTAGTAGAAATCCTCACGTTATGGTTATTTTTTTAACTGTAATTAATGTAGCTAAAACTCAGAGTAATTGACTGGTTGTTAGTTTTATTTTGTTTTAACAATGATTTATGAGACGTATTAGCGATCGCCTGGTTCCTTATTTATATATATTGGTATGATTTGTTACTAGTAAAATATTGCTCCCTCAGGCTGGAAGCCTGGGGCTATACGAACCAAGCCTGCGAAGGCAGGCTGAATTGAGATTATTTTTACACAGAATTGGTGTTAGCAGGTTTAACACCACTAATTTTCAAAACATCGCTCATGGTGGCGCAGTAATTTGGTAAGCCGAAAGTAGCGGGATTAATGGCATTTTTGTAAATAAAATGGCGATAATTCATGCAAAATCGACTCCAAGCATCCATTTGAATGCGAAATACAGCGATTATCACATTAGCTAGCGATAAAGATAAGGGAATGCGAAAGATTATTTTTTTACCAAGATAAGCGCAAACATCTTCAATTGCTTTATTTACTGTTAACTGCGTTTGACCTAAAACCAATTTTCGCGATTGATTTTCTTTCGGTGGATTATCTATTAAATATCGCACGACTGTGGCAATATCTCGCCCGTGAATAAAGTGGAAACTACCGTCTACTTGCAAAAAACGAATTAAATCAACATATTTTGTAACTTCTAAAATTCCTGGAGAAATATGAGAATAAGGTTTGTCAGTTTCGCCACCTAAAACTAAAGTCGGAAAAACTGTGGTAACTTTGGGTGCGATCGCTAATTTCGGTACTTTATGTAAACATTCGTATTTAGACTTAACATAATCTATCCCTATTTCCCCAGCTTCCTTTAATGGTTGTTCGTTGCGACCCAAAACGCTAGCGGTAGAAAAATAAATCACCTGTTCGCATCTATCTGGATCTAACAAACTCATTAATTCTAGAGTTTTGTCTACATTAATCTTAAATGTGTTGTCTCCACCCCAAGCCGTCGCCGTTAACACCGCAGTATCAATTGTTTTCAGCAAGTCTGCAAACAAGCTAATTTCTTGCATATCACCTTGCAAAATTGTGATACCAGGACGTGCTTGAGTATCTACTTGCAGTTTACTTGGGTTTCTCACCAGCAAATACAACTCGTGATTCGTCTCTTTAATTAAAGCTTCGCTTAGGTAGTGTCCTACACAGCCACTTGCACCAGTTACTAAAATCCGCTTCTGGCTCATAAATATTTTTTAGATTGTAGTTGTTAAATAGCTTAACTATTTTGAATGCATATCTAGCAATTAACAACTACAACAACTTACTCACCAGGTCGGGACATAATAGACATCGACCACTCTTTTATTATGCGTTATCTGAAATTCTTGTAGAGACGTAGCACTGCTACGTCTCTAGATTACCAATACCGACGTTATAAGTGCCAGCAGTGTTGAAAGTTTGACACTTTAATATAGCCTGTTGCACTTGCAGGGCGATCGCCTTACTTGCTTCCGGTCATGGCATCTTTCTGCACTTGTGATGGTTCACCTCGCCAGCCTGTTTTCTTCACCCACTGCTCAAAAGTCATTAAATCAGGGTGAATTTTTCGCAGCGATTCGCGATCGCGTGGCATTCCGTACTCGATGCAAAAACGCAGCATGTTGATCACATCATGCACATTTGTCAATCCAAGCGCCGCATATTCTTCTAAAGTCATCGGACGGTACTCGGCAGGAACGCCAGATACGCGCTCAAGGGTGGCGGCGATTTCTTGGAATGTCAAACTATCACTACCGATCGGCAGCGTTCGACCACCCCACTCGTCTGGATGGGCAAACACATAAGCAGTAAAGAAGGCAATATCATCGAGTGCCACCATTGACCATTGTGCATCCGCTAAGGGTAGCCGGAAAATAACGCCTTCACGACCATCGCTTAATGTTCCTTGTTCGGGCACAGCAAATTGCTTGACATTCTCGATATAAGGAAGCGTCACAAGCACTGTGACATGTCGCGAATACCAACCATCGGCTTCTTGACGCATAAATTCGTCGGATCGTCGCCAGTTAATTTCATGCTCGACCGCTGCTTTTGCATCAAAGTGGGGAACCGGGATACGACCGTGTGAGAGTGTGACACACGAATCGAGTGAGGAATAGACAAAGTGCTGCACTCCCGCTTGGCGGGCTGCTTCTAGCATTTGTAATCCTTGTTCGCGTTCAGTCGTCACCATGCAATCTTGCCAAAAATTCGTGTTGCAAAATACTCCATAGATTCCTGACATTGCGGCTGCAACACTGGCGGGATCGTTGGTATCTCCTTTGACGAGTTCAACTCGGTTTCCGTTCGCTCCCATTTCTAAAAGTTCTTGAGCATGAGAGCTTTCGGGGTTTCGAGTCAAGGCACGGATGCGCCAGTTGTTTTCATCCGCTAGCAGACGGCGAACAATCGGGCGTCCCATCGCTCCTGTAGCTCCAATAACAAGAATTGTGCGTGCTGTTTGTTCAGGCATAATAATTTTTATTTCGCTTTTATGTGAAATTCTTAATTCTTGGTACAGACGTTCCGGCGGAACGTCTCTACAAAGGCGGGTTTTAATGTTATAATAATTTGTCAAAATTTACAATTTATACTTCAAATCAGCAACGCCAGAATTTTTATTGGTAACTTTATTCTGCAAAAAAGCTTTATAGGTCTTGAATCAATGCTTTAGATTATTCTTCGGTAGTGAAATGTTTACAGAAGCGCCATTAATTAGATTAATTGACCGAAGATTCTAGCAATAGTAATTAGTGAAGATAATCGCTAATGGATAATCGTTAATAACTAATCGCATCACCATTAGTCATTAACAATTACCCATTAGCGACAAAGAACGTTAAGTAACCGCTGTTAAACTCAGTTGTTTTGCTGTTTCAAAGAAGAAAGCGACATTTTCTTCTGGGGTTGTGGGTAGCACACCATGACCAAGGTTGAGAATATGACCCCAATTACCAGCTTTGCGAACGGTATCATAAATGCGATCGCGAATAAATGCTTTGGAACCAAACAGCACACCCGGATCGAGATTTCCTTGCACTTTGACTTCTTTGCCCAATCTTGCCCGTGCATCTGCCATGTCTACTGCCCAGTCTACAGTGACAATATCCGCACCGGATTTTCCCATTCTTTCCAGCACACCTGCACTACCGCTAACTAGCAGAATTAATGGTGTATCTGGATGAGTTTGCTTGACTTGCTCAAACACTCTTTGTTGATAGGGCAAAGCAAAAACGTCATAATCTTGGGGGCTGAGTTGACCCGCCCAAGAATCGAACATTTGTACTACTTGAGCGCCGCAGTCAATTTGGTAGCGGGCATAAATAGCGATCGCATCCGCAAATTTTGCCAGCAATTGATGCAAAACTGTGGGATCGGAGAACGCCATATTTTTAATTACGGAATAGGTTTTAGAACCTTTTCCTTCCACAGCATAAGCTGCTAAAGTCCACGGTGCTCCGACAAAGCCCAACACCGTTGATTGATTGTTGACTTCAGCACGCAACGCCTGCAAAATTGTTTTAATAAATGGCAGGGATGCTTCTGGTTCTAAAGGACGCAATTGATCGATTTGGGCTTGAGAGCGCAGGGGTGATTGAATAATTGGACCTTTGCCTTCTGCAATGTCCATTTCAATACCCAAACCAGGTAGAGGCGTGACAATATCGGAAAATAGAATTACTCCATCGGGCTGGAAAGCTCGCCAAGGTTGTAAAGAAATTTCAATCGCTACTTCGGGAATTTCCGAGCGATCGCGAAACGAAGGATACTTTTCGCGTAAATCTCGATACGCTTTCATATATCGTCCAGCTTGACGCATCATCCATACTGGAGGACGATCTAACACTTCACCACGAGCAGCTCGTAGGAGATGAGGAGCGCTTAAGGAAACACCCATTTAACACTTCATCCTAAGTCGTTTTTTTATGCCACTGTTTAGCTTATCATTCTCGGATTACGCTTTTTCAGGAGCTTGCCGGAAAAGAGGAGGGGGGGAGGGGGAGATGGGGAGAGGGGGAGTGGGGAGTGGGGAGTGGGGAATGGGGAGTAGAATAAATTTTTCCACCTGTAGGGGTGGGGTTCCCCCACCCTTCCCCATTACCCATTACCAATTCCCAATTCCCCATTCCCAATTCCCAATTCCCCAGATATGCAAACGGATAATTCTGATTTTACCTTGACTTCAAACGATTCTCAGCGGCAATTGCTTTTGATACCGCGATCGCAGCGCCAAAGCTTCTTTATCCAATTTTCGATTTTGACGCTTTTAGGATGGGTGGTAGGTGGAATTGCCAGCATTGCTTTAGAAAAAACTATTGTCGAAAGGATACCACCAAGCATTTTCCAGCAACATCTGACGTGGTATTCTTTGGGTAAAAGCTTCAGCAGTGATTTAATTTTTGCCTTAATTTTTGGCGCAGATCAAGCGATCGTCGTGCGGCAATATGTATCCGGTTGGTTGTGGCTGCTGGCTACCAGTTTCGGTTGGCTGATTGCCAATAGCGTTTCTACAGCGTGGATAAGCTACATTAGTGCGATCGCTGCATCGTCAAATTTAATATCTCCTAATCAAACTGTTATTTTGGGCATTTTGTCAACTTTTTTATATATTCTTTCTGGCATTTGGCTGGGGTTTTGCCAATTTCTTGTATTGCGACGTTACACAAAAGATGCTTGGTGGTGGACTTTTTTACCCTCAGTTTCATTTTTCTTCATCAGTATCTCGATTTGGTTGCTAACGAAAGTGCAAGATTTTATTCCCGAAGCAAACCAGACTCAGATATTGTATTTGAGTGGACAAGGGTTAACTGCGGTGATTCTGGGAGTTGTACCTGCCATTGGGTTGTGTCGGCTGAAAAAATCGCGCCACACTAATGGTATTTCTAGTTCATCATAACTAGGAGTGTAATTGCTGCACATTGAGATCGAGGTAAAAAAATATGAATAAAGATAACCGTTTACAACATATTGTGAACCCACCGATTGCTGAGAAACAACCGCAAGTTTTGGAGTTACACGGCGATCGGCGAATTGACGATTACTTTTGGCTGCGCGATATCGACAACAATAAGGCGATCGCTTATCTGGAAGCCGAAAACGCTTATACTGAAAGCATGATGCAACATACTGAAGCTTTGCAAACAAAGCTTTATGATGAGATGTTGGCGCGGATTCAAGAAACTGACTTATCAGTGCCATTCCGCAAAGATGATTATTACTATTATTCTCGCACCGAAGAAGGAAAAGCTTACCCGATTCACTGTCGCAAAAAAGGTAGTCTCGACGCAACAGAAGAAGTGCTTCTAGACCAAAATGAACTAGCACAAGGGCATGAATTTTTCAGCTTAGGTGTATTTCAAATCAGTCCCAATCATCAAATCTTAGCTTATTCAACTGATACTAGCGGTTCGGAACAATACACCCTTTTCTTTCTTGACTTGAACACATTTGAGTTGTATTCCGAAACTATACCGGAAACTTACTTCTCTTTAACTTGGGGAAACGATAACCAGACAGTATTTTACACCAAAATCAACGCGGCAAATCGTCCTTATCAACTATTTCGCCATACTTTACAAACACCGACAACTGAAGATGTTTTAATTTACCACGAGCCTGATGATACTTACAATTTAGACTTGGGAAAAACCCGAAGTGAAGCATACATCTTGATGATTTTGCATAGCAGCATCACCACGGAAATTCATTATTTAGATGCGAATAATCCTACAGGTTATTTTCAGATAATTCATCCACGCACTACAGGCATGGAATACGATGTTGAACATCACAGCGATTATTTTTACATCGTTACTAACGATGAAGCAACCAACTTTAAATTGGTGAAAACCCCCATAGCAACGCCGAATAAAGAAAATTGGCAAACTGTAATTCCCCATCGCGAAGATGTGATGCTATCAGGAGTAAGTTTGTTTGCCAATCATTTGGTAATTTCTGAAAGAAAAGCGGGATTGCAAACTGCAAGAGTGCAAAACTTATCTACAAGTAGGGAAAGTAATATTACTTTTCCAGAACCTACATATACCTTTTATGAAGGAAATAACCCAGAATTTAACACAAATATTCTCCGCTTCAATTACACATCTTTAATCACACCGTTATCTGTGTTTGATTACGACATGGAAACAGATAAGCGAGAGTTGAAAAAAGAAACGGAAGTTCTCGGTGGATATGATAAAAGCCACTATAAAAGTGAGTGGCTGATGGCTACGGCGAAAGATGGAACGCAAATCCCCATATCTATTGTTTATAAACAAGGAATCAACAAAGATGGGCAAAATCCCTTGTTTCTTACAGGATATGGTTCTTACGGTTATTCTTACCCGGTAACGTTTTCATCAACTCGATTAACGCTGCTAGATCGGGGAATGGTGTATGCGATCGCTCATATTCGCGGTGGCGAAGAAATGGGACGAAAATGGTATGAAGACGGTAAATTTTTGCAGAAAAAAAATACCTTTACAGATTTTATCGCCTGTGCAGAATATTTGATTGGCGAAAAATGGACACAAAGCGATCGCCTAGTTATTTCCGGGGGTAGCGCAGGTGGTTTATTGATGGGTGCAGTCATAAATATGCGTCCCGATCTTTTCAAGGTAGTAGTTGCTGATGTCCCATTTGTAGATGTCGTGACTACTATTTTAGATACTTCATTGCCTCTTTCGGCGATGGAATGGGAAGAATGGGGCAATCCCAACGACAAAGTTTATTACGACTACATGAAATCTTACTCGCCTTATGATAACGTTGAGGCGAAAGATTACCCAGATATACTCATCACTGCGGGCTTAAATGATTCTCGCGTGAAATATTGGGAACCAGCCAAATGGACAGCAAAATTAAGAGAATTGAAGACAGATAACAATATTCTCTTACTCAAAACTAACATGAGCGCCGGACATGGCGGTGCATCTGGGCGTTATGAAAGCTTAAAAGAATTAGCTTTTGATTACGCCTTTATTTTGGATAGGTTGGGATTGGGATAGAAAGACAAGGAGGACAAGGAGGACAAGGAGGACAAGGAGGACAGGGAGACAAGGAGACAAGGGGACAAGGGGAGCCAGCGCGTTGCGGAGGTCCCCTCCGTTGTAGCGACTGGCGTGGACAAGGGGACAAAAAGAATAATTCTTTCTCCCCATCTCCCCCTCTCCCCATCCCCCCCTCTCCCCATCTCCCTTGTCTCCCTCATCTCCCCCATCTCCCCCTCAGTGTAGTTGCACAAACTGGTTTGGATATAATTAGTTAGTACCCTAGTAGTCTGGCAAGTCAACTTTGACGGGTAAATCAATTTTTCAATCTCTCTTCTTTTCCTCTTACTTCGTGTACTTCGCGTCTTTGCGGTTCGTTCTTTTACCCCTCAAACTTAGTCTGCCAGACTACTAGCACCCCTATGTATTCTCGGTAGGGTGTAATTTTTTTGAGGTGCTGTAATGGCTTCATTCTCCGAGTTCGATAGTCCCCTATCTCCGGAAACCGTTAATACGAGGGCTGTTTCACCATTTCCAGGAATGAACCCATATTTAGAAAATCCACTATTTTGGTCAGAAATTCATAATCTTCTCATAGCAGCAATTTTCCGGAAACTGAATCCTCAATTGCGCCCAAAGTACAAAGTTGCGATTGAAAAGCGAGTATATCAAACAACAGATGAAGATTTGCTTTTGGTAGGTGTTGCAGATGTAGCACAGAATATAAAAATGCCGTTACCAGAATTAGCGAGTGTTGCTGTTGCATCTCCAGTGGTGGAAGCTGTGACAGTCGATGTTACGATGCCGGAAACAGTTAAAGAGACTTACTTAGAAGTGCGAGATGTAGCGACGCAAGAAGTCGTAACTGTAATTGAAATCCTTTCTCCTAAAAATAAACGTTCCGGAGAAGGACGAAATGCCTATGTAAAAAAACGGTTACAGGTGTTAGGAAGTTATACGAATTTAGTTGAAGTTGATTTGCTGCGAGATAGTAAGCCACAGCAACTACAAAATAATATTCAAACTGACTATAGGATTTTGGTTAGCCGTGCATCCAAGCGTCCCAAAGCAGATTTATACGCCTTTAATTTGCCAAATCCGATACCTTCTTTTCCCTTACCTTTACGTGAAGGCGATACAGAACCATTACTTGAAATACAAACATTAATTAGTGAATTATACAACGAAGGTAACTATGATTTGGTAATTGACTACGCTCATGAACCTGTACCTGCCATGTCAGTAAACAGTGCAGCTTGGGTCGATGAGCTTTTGAAACAGAAAGGATTAAGGTAAGTCCTAATACAATACCATCAAATATTTCATCCTATTAGCTACAGTTATACAATTGAGAAACAAGCGACTTTGAAATCAGAACATGACAAAAGTAGCAATATTACCTATATTTGATGCTAGCGGTGAAAGGTCTTATCGTGCGATCGCAAAAGACAAGGAATCTATTGGCAAAACTCCGGGTCAAGCCTTAGATGCTTTAACTGCTCAATTAGGTGAAACTGAATTTAGTGCTTTACTTTTGCTTCAAAGCTTTCATCCTGACGAGTTCTTCAGTGTCGAGCAGCAAAAACGTTTATCTGAGCTAATGGATTTATGGCGGAAAGCACGCGATGAAGGACAGTCACTCTCGCAAAAACTGCAAACTGAGTTAGATGGTCTTGTCGAAGCTGAACTGAATGCTGCTACAGCCCGAACAGCATCTTTAATGGAATCAGCAAGTTAATGAACCGTTACTACACGTTGGTTGCAGACTGTGCTAATCATCGCTGTGAATATTGTCATGCACCCGAACTTGTGTTTAACTTTCCATTTGAAGTCGAGCATATCATACCAATTAGTAGGCAAGGCGCAGATTCTGAATTTAATTTAGCTCTTGCTTGTCGCTCGTGTAATCTACTTAAGCTCATCCCACCCCGCGCGTGGAGTGGGATTTCGCGGGCATGGGGAATGGGGCATGGGGCATGGGGAAAAATACCAATGCCCAATGCCCAATGCCCAAAATCGGCGGACGACGGTTCATCCCACCCCGCGCGTGGAGTGGGCTTTCCCGCCGATTTTCTGTAAAGGAAATCGTGTTAGTGAAATAGATCCTGACTCGAATATCGAAGTTCGTTTTTTCCATCCAAGACAAGACCAATGGGATAATCATTTCCAAGTAGATACTACATCTGCGATGATTGTGGGTACAACTGAAAAAGGAAGAATAACTGTTGATTGTTTAGAGATGAACAGTCAGCCACAGATGATGGCGCGACAACTATGGATTCGTTTGAACTTGTTTCCGTAATCTTAATCTGTTACCGATGCTTTTACACTTAAAATACCTTCATCTGCATCCAAAGTTGCCATAACCCCGACTGGTAAAGCAGCGTTCGGTGCTTCGTGACCGAATGGTAAATTAGAGACAACCGGAATATTTAAATCGCTCAAGCGATCGCGCAAAACTTCCTCTACACTCAAGCTAGGAACATCAGCCGGTGCTTCACATTTCGTAAAGCTACCCAATGCAATTCCACTAACTTTTGATAAAGCTCCACTCATCCGCCATTGTGTCAGCATTCTATCAATGCGGTAAGGTGCTTCTGTCACATCTTCAAACGCCAAAATCACATTATTCAAATTCGGTTGAAATGGCGTATTTAATAGATGAGTTGCTACCGTCAAATTAGCCGGTAATAAAATTCCACTTTTCACACCCCCACCCCATCCAGAACCTTTTAAAGAATCAATAGAACGACCTTCCACCCAATCGAACAACCGCTGAATTGACCAATCTGGCTCTGATGATAAAGTTGTCAGCACAGGTGCATGAACGCCGGAAATTCCCGCTTTCTCCAAGCTCCACAATAGCGCAGTGATGTCAGAAAAGCCGATTAGCCACTTGGGAGGAGTGGGGGATGGGGGGAGGGGGGGAGTGGGGGGAGATGAGGGAGATGGGGGAGATGAGGGAGATGGGGGAGACAAGGGAGATAAAGAAAAATTGCTTCCTTGTCCTCCCTGTCCCCCTTGTCCCCCTGTCCCCCTGTCCCCCTGTCCCCCTGTCTCCATCTCCCCTACTCCCCAATTCCAATTTTCCAAAATGCGGGTGCTACCGAAACCACCTCTAGCGCAAAGGATACCGCGACATTCTGGATCTTGCCATGCTGCTGCTAATTGCTGGCGGCGGGTTTCGTCTTTACCTGCTAAATAGCCCCATTTATCATCTATCTGGGGAGATATTTCTACTTTGTAACCACGCGATCGCCAAATTTCCACCCCGCGTTCAAAGGTCGCAAATTCTCGCAAAGCACCGCTAGGCGCAATTACTCGCAGTAAATCACCAGGTTTGAGAAAAGGCGGAACAATTTTAGATTTAGAATTTTCGATTTGAGATTGCATTAATAATTATCTAGTTGTCAACAACAAAGAGCAATTACCTATTACCTATTACCTATTACCTAAAATCGTCTTGAACCATTTTTCAAAGCGCGAACCTAAAGCTTCTAAAGAAAATTCAGCTTCTGCGTCAGCGCGACAAGCTTGACGGTCAATTTCACCGATACGCTGTGTAGCATTTACTAACTCAGAAATGCTATCCGGTTCTACCAAAAAGCCAGTTTTGCCATCTTGGATAATTTCCGCTGGTCCACCGCGACGGTAGGATATTACAGGCACTCCACAAGCTAAACTTTCAATTACGACATTGCCGAAAGCTTCTTCCCAATGGGGTGTCATTAATAATGCCTTACACTCACGTAATACCTGCTGCATTTCATTCGTTGATAAAAATCCCAGATATTCAAAGATATCATTTGGGTAATTTTCACGAATCTGCTGCCAGTATAATTCATCTTGAATTTTACCCATAATTTTTAAGGGAATTTGGGTAATTTGCGCGACTGCGACTGCATCTTCTAAACCTTTTTCCGGGGAAATGCGACCTAACCAGGCTAACTGTTGTTTGGGGCGTAAGCAAAACTGATAAAGCCCTAAATCAATACCACTACTCAAGTAATGTAAGGGTGGGGTTAACTGAGAAAAAGTGATAGCTTGAGAGGCAGTATAAAAGCCAATAGTGCCAGGAAACTGCTTTGCCACTTGTACAATCATTTGGTCAAGGGCATCGGAGAGTGAACCCATGCTGACAAAGTGAGCAATAGGACGATTGAAAAAAGGTGTCAGGTAAAATGGCAACCAATCGTAAGCAAAATTTACAATCAAGTCATAATCAGTTTGAACCTGACGAGCATAATCCCACATATTTGCCAAAACAGGATTTTCTGGCATGATAATCGGGTCTGTGCGTTCTTGGCTTTGGGCAATAATCTGTAAATTACCAGGAATTTGCACTAAAGGTAGATTATCCCATGTCGAACCTGCGGGAGCGACAATTTGCACTTCATGACCCCGCTGAATCATTTGTTGAGATATATTATACAGGGTTAATTCCACACCACCGCCCAGTCCAGTGCCAAGGGGTCCAACGGAAGTGGAAACGAAAAGTAATTTCATGGGTTTGGTAGAAGCATTTAACCTAATTAATAATTATTAATTCATAATTCACGCATTAAAGAGGGTTTGTACCCGATGCGGTTTATTTTTGCAAAGTATTTTTCATAAATAGGAGCGAGGATTGTTATATATAATTTCATTACACAACTTTGATGAAAATCCTTCAGCATAGCTGCTTTTATAGTGAAGATTTATGTTTGACCATCTATCCCTCGGAGTCAGTAATTTACAGCGCAGCATCAATTTTTATAACGTTGTACTTGCACCATTAGGCATTAAATGCTTATTTAACTTGCCTTATGTTGCAGCTTATGGTATAGATCGCCCGATGTTTTGGATTGGTAATCGAGGTGAATTAACCGAGATTTGCCCCTCGTCAGGTTTTCATTTGGCATTTGTGGCAAGCGATCGCGCAGAAGTAGACGCTTTCTATGCAGCAGCAATGGAAATTGGAGGTAAAGACGATGGCAAACCTGGATTGCGTCCGCAATACCACCCCAATTATTATGCAGCATTTGTGATTGATCCTGATGGTTATCGCATCGAAGCCGTATGTCACAATCCGCAGTAGAATAAATTTTGAGCGTTACTCTTGCGAATCCTCCTCTTCACTCTCTTCACCAGATGACAAAGTGCGGATACGATTCATTTGTGAAAGAGCATAACGCGCTGTTGCTTGCACCTCAGCATTCGAGTCTTCCGTTGCCAAACACAACATCTGACTAATTTGAGCCATCATATCATAAACGCGAGTCAAGTCACGGATGGCATTTTGCCGCACTTCTGGACTTTCATCTTGCAGTGAAATTGCTAAAGCACGATTCATCGGTTTAAGTGTGCGCGTACCAATTTCTGCCAAAGCTGCTAAAATTAAACTGCGTTGTTGAGAATCAGCGTCAATCATCACCTCCATCAGTGGCTGAATTGCGCGGGAATCTCCCTGCTGTCCCAAATCCCAGATAGCTTTGCGTCGTTTCGTCAAGTCTGGACTGCGTAAGTCTTTCATCAATTCCTCAACGATGTTAACTTTCGCCAAACGGGAAGTTTTTTCTAGTGGTAGTACTTCTGTAGCAGGTGGTGCAGTTGCTTCTTCTGCATTGGTTATATCTGCTGTGCTGTCCAACGGTAACAAACCAGGAACCGGCTTTGTCTGAGATGGTGTCAAAACTTCAAAATGAAAGTTTTCCGATTGAACTTGTTTGACTTTTCTCGATTTCTTAAGCAAATAAAGCACTGCACCAAGACTGCCTAAAATTCCCACACCAACCAGCGACCACCATAATAAATCTTTTTGCGGAGATGCCTTGGTACTTGCTTTCTCATTTTTTGGGGTAGGAGTGGTAGCAGCAAGGGATAATGATTGCTTTTGCTTAACTGCTGTCAGCAGACTTTGTTTAGTTGTCGCACCAGCAATACCATCTGTTATCAAGTTTTTTGCTTTCTGAAATTTAGAGACGGCAAGTTCAGTGCTTTCGCCATAATCTCCATTTACCACACCGTTGTAATATCCTAACTCTTTCAGTTGTTTTTGCAGTGCCTCGACTTCTGCGCCTGTACTGCCAAGTGCGAGAATAGAAGAATTGGCTGTCTGTGTGGAATTGGTTTGAGACAGTTTAAATTCCGGTGCTTGGTTAGGTGGAACTGTGCTTGCGGGATTGGTGTCAAATGCCAAGCAAGTCAAACAGGTAATTACCAGGATGGAGGAATGGCGTAGCCTCATATCGAACATTCGCAGCCAGAAGATACATTGGAAGTTATGGATATAACAATAACTTGGGCTTGGCTTAATGTTAACTTTTATCTTGACAAAAATATCTTGAAGAAGCTTTAAAGGTGATGAAAATTATGATAAGTCAGGAATTCGCCTATTTTCCCCGGTTAGTGGTCAGCATTCAGATAACAGTATAATTGCTGCTACAGTCTTCCTTAATTAGGGCATAATTTCTGGTTCAGATTCTCTCAATGGTAGAGTTACGAGGTTGAGCTTTTTCGCAGATGCTTCCGGAAGCGATCGCTCATCTTGTGTATTGTTTTGTTCTGTCACTGCAACCTTCTGATTTGTTTGCGCTAAGGTGTCACGTTGGTTGATCAGATAGATGCTGACTAAAGTCAAAAAGACTCCTACCCACTGTACGGGGCTGAGGACTTCGTTGAGCAACAAGTTGCCAAATAGCAGGGCAAATACGGGTGTGAGGAAGGTGAGAGAACTGAGACTGGTGAGACTGCCGCTAGAAGCAAAATAGAAAAATAATCCGTAGGCGATCGCACTCCCAAAGACTGTGGCATATAACAGCGCCATCCAATCAGATACTACAAGATTTTGCAAGGAGTGCGATTCGCTAAAAAATGAAATTCCCCACAAAGGCAATCCACCTATAATCATGTGCCATCCTGTAGCGCTTACCGGATCGGCATATCGACATACATACCTAATCAACACCGTTCCCACTGCCATTGACAGCGCAGCCAACAACATCAACCACTCGCCGCTTTCTAAGAAGGAGAGGGGGAGGGGGAGAGTGGGAGAGGGGGGGAATGAATGATTTGAGAAAAGACTCAAAATTAATTCGTCGGGTAAACCAATTAAACTAATACCTGTGACTCCTAATGCTAGTCCCAGCCATCCCCACAAACCAATATGTTCTTGAAATAGCCACAACGACATTAAAGCAACTGCCAACGGTTGAGAGTCAATCATTACAGACCCCAACCCCGCACCAGTTCTGACTAATCCCTCTGCCAAAAAGCCTTGAAATAACGTCCCATCCACCAACGCAAATAAGGCAATCCACAACCATGCTGCCCAACTTTTAGGCTGAGGTCTACCCATGAATGCAGTTGCGATTAAGATTAGCACCCCAGCAGGCACTAGACGCACTCCTGCCATAAATAGCGGCGTGGTATGGGGAATTACTTGTTTCATTGCTACCATTGCCGTACCCCACAAGAAAAAGGGCGCGATTAACAGTAGCGGGGCAAAGGGAAGTTTGGATGCACGCTCGTTCATTTGCATGGAATAGAAAAATGCCTTTGTTTCACTAACGCAGAAATTACTTTACCTAATTTTACCTAATTATGTCGTTTTGTGAAGTAAAGAATACTCATTTATAGGCGAATTTACTTTTGTCGGTGAATAAAAATGAGTAATAAACCCGCTTCATTTTTCCTAGACAAAAACGGACAACCTTGGCATTTTGAGGCGGTTGATCTGTTTGGTTCCAATCGCATGTCGTCAAGAACCGCCTCAAAATGCTCCGAGATCATCGTTTTTAGTGAGGTATTGAGCTTTATGTTGTCCGTTTTTGTCCGGGTTCATCCCAACCCCATCAAAAGCAAATGCCCTCAGGGGTTGTTGCTAATGGTGGGGAGGTTTTAATCATTGCCTGAAAGCTTAAGCAAAAACGGGAATGAGTAAGTAGCGATAATTCATGAATTATCGCACTCGTAAAGGAACTACGCCGGTTTAAAGCGTAAGTCCGAAAAAAATAGCTGAATCTTCCCTAGTTTTTCTCGATCGATCGCTACTGTAAAAACATCAGGCAATGAGCCTACAGGAAAATTACCAAAAACAAATACTTTTCTCGTGATCAAATTGGAATAAATCTGATTTTTTTACAGAAAAAATTGTCTTTAGGCGTTTCAATTAATTTTTTGAAGAAAATCAGGAGTAATTTTATGAAAGATAACCAAATTTGTTTTAAATCAGAAAACACAGAAGCTACTAGTTTTCTAACTTCCTCATCTTATAATAAGTTTTTACATGATTTATGGCAAAGATTGGTAGATACGCTATTAACCAATTCTCAGGAATTACAAGTTTGGCAAAAAGTTGACCGTTACGGTAATATTTATTGGAAAGCTTACGATCCTGTAACCGGAAAATCTTTCATGTCAGGTTCTGAAGGTGATATACGTATGTGGATTGAACAGCTTTATCAGTCTTCAAAATATGGCAAGTCTGATTTTGGTAATTGGTAACGTGGTAATTGGTAATTGGGCATTGGTAATAATTCTTTTCCTTTTCCCTTTTCCCTTTCCCCATTACCCATTACCCATTCCCGATTCGCTACTTAATTTGCATTACTGCATAGTCAGGATTTGCCGGGTTTGGAATTAATCGCTGGTTCTTACAATCCACTAAGAAGTCTAACTTTTCTAATACAACCTGACCAATAAGAACTTCATCACCAGTTACCAGGGCATCTTCAATAGTTTCACGTCCTGCACACTCAATTATCACAGGTTCGGTGACTCCCACACTTTCCTGGCGTCCGTCAGCATATTGCGCTACCCGTTGTCCGCGAATTCGCAAGCCTAGCTGCTGTACTATTGCTGCGGGAATTACTAAAGTGACTGCACCTGTGTCTACTAAAGCTTCAGTTTCATGTTCGCGCAGAAGATGAGGTGCAAGTAATCCCCGATTTACTAGCGCCTCATCTATTGCGTTTGTTAGCTTTACTTTAATGTGAACTGCTCCCATCATTTGCATATTTTAACTTATAGCGATCGCCTATCACACCAAAAAGTAAATAAATCAGCGAATATCTATCTTTAATAAGTTTGCAGTCAGGAATGAGCGTCCTCTCTTATATTCCTGACTGCAAAGATGTTTGATTATCGGTAATTCAACGGTTATGATATGACTTTTTAAGGCTTCTTAGGCACATTTGATGCTTGGATTGTACAGGGTTTAATATTGCACTGTTGCTCGTAATACCATTTCTCTATGAAGATGCGCCTAATTTAGCCCACGCAGGTGGGCTTCGTTCGTTTAGCCCCAGGCTTGCAGCCTCAGGGCGTTATGTGCAGCCTCACATAGAATTGGTATAAAGCTTTTGAAGAACTGTAGGGTGCGTTACTGCGAATGGCGCACCCTACGTTTCTCAGATAATCATGGTATGGAGTCATTACCGAGGAGGGAGAAAGGGGAAAGGGAAAGCCTCTTTTTCACAGGGTGCGCCATTCGCGGTAACGCACCCTACGTTTCTAGCTAACTGTAACAGCACTTTCCAAAGTAGTTACTAATTTCAACTGAAATTCTGCTTCAAACACCTCTTTTTTCAAATCTACACTCCAGAGTTCTAAAGCGCAGTCGTCATCAGGATGAGATGGAAAGATATGCAGTTGTAATTCCTGAGAATCTGGATTGTATTCACACTGCACTCGTGCGATCGCGCCAATTTGTCTTCTATCAAGGGCAACTGCTAATCTAACAAAAGCACTCAATTTGCTGACAATTTGCCTGTCTTCTTTGTGCAGTAGATTGGCGTAATTTTCATGCTTTTTCTTCGGTGCTGATTTGCGATGATAACGCGCTAAATTAGCAATGATTTCTATTTCTGTTTCTGTATAACCGAGTAACTCACCATTGCGAATTAGATAGTAAGAGTGCTTGTGGTGAGCATTATGGCTAACATAATGACCGCAATTGTGTAATATCGTCGCTGCCCATAATAATTGTCTTTCTTCTGCACCCCAGTTGTGTAATTTACCTTGAGTTTGGTTAAATAACGAGAGGGCAAATTTGGCAACGCGATCGCTATGTTCTAAATTGACGTTGTACTTTTTCGCTTGTTTGAGGACACTCCGTTCCCTTACCGAACCTTGGTAGCGCAGTTTATCTTCAATTAAACCGTGGGTCAACATCCAGTCTACAATCACACCTTCCCGCAGCGATCGCTCGCACACTGTCAGCGAATCAACGCCCAAAATGGTCATTGCTTCCTGTAATATTACGGCTCCCGCAAGTATCACTTCTGACCGTCTATCTGGCATTCCCGGAATCTCTGCCCGTTCTGAGTAATTCAGTTTCCGCAAGCGATTGACCAACTCGCGCAAATCTTTTAAACTAAACTCGTAGCGGTTGAGTGTTGCCGGGACAGAACCGGACTTTTCCCGTGCGTGAATCAGCGCTAAAGTTTCAATTGTGCCGGCAGTTCCTACCAAACGGGGAGTTTCTCCCGTCTGTATGTTCGCTTGCACTTCTTCTACAGAACGTTCCAATGTACCGCGTGCGTAAGCTTGCAAGTACTGAAACTCGGCATTGCTGATGGGGTCGGTGGTAATTAATTCGCTCGTTAGTCGCACTGCACCGACTTTAGTACTGGTGAGAACTCGCGCTTCATGACTATCGCCTAAAATTATTTCTGTGGAACCGCCGCCAATATCAATGATAATGTGAGGCTGGTCGTTAAATTCCATCCCCGACAGTACACCCAAGTAGATTTGCCGCGCTTCTTCTTGACCAGAAATCAAGTCAACGCTTAAACTCAACTCATCTTCTACTCTTTGCAAAAAATCTTTACCATTGGGTGCTTCGCGCACAGCGCTAGTTGCTACCGCAATAGTTGTTTCCGCATTGAGAGTTTTCGCAACTTCTTGAAAGCGTCCCAAGGCAGCGATCGCTTTTTCCATTATCTCTGGTTTTAGTTCTCCAGTTTTAGTATCGCGATCGCCCAGTCTAACAGTTTCTTTTTCTCTGGCAATAATGCTAAAAGATGGTAATGTTGGTTCAATCCGCACAATTACCATATGCAGAGAATTTGTCCCTAAGTCAATCGCAGCAATAATCCGGTGTTGCTCAACTGTTTGAGTTGGAGTACTCTCCCAGCTAGCTGAAATTGAATCCAGCATCTATTTTTCTCTCACTTAAGGATGGTAAAAGGGATTGGGGATTAGGTACTAGGGACTAGGGACGCTTGGATAAGGAAAGAATCGATCTGTTTGCACCCAGTTATCAGTTCCCAGTACCTAGTGGTCTGTTTCATAAATTATGAAGGGTATTAGTTAGTAGTAAGGACTTTAGTCCTTGATTTGAGCGCTCTCTGCGCTCACCCTTCGGGTTCGCCAGTCGCTCATGGGGGAGACCCCCAAGACCGCGCTGGCTCACTACGAACCTCACCTACTAATCCCTAGTTCCCAAGTTGTAATTTTACAAATAGCAAATAAAGCTATTCTATAGATGTAAAGATGTATTAACTCATCTACCTCTAGTTATTTTTGCTCTTTATGCTGAGGACACCAGAAAGCAACACCGAACCGATGTGGCTTGTGATTATCCGACTACTGCGATGGCACAAACCAGAAGGACGGTTAATCTTGATGATTCCTGCTCTTTGGGCTGTGTTTTTGGCAGCTTCAGGGAAACCACCTTTACCGCTAGTTGGTGTCATTGCTTTAGGAACGATCGCCACAAGTGCAGCTGGATGTATTGTGAATGATTTGTGGGATCGAGACATCGATCCGCAGGTGGAAAGAACTCGTTCGCGTCCTCTTGCTTCTCGTGCCTTATCTGTAAAAGTGGGTATTGTTGTCGCAATTGTGGCGATGTTTTGTGCAGCAGTTCTTGCCTTTTATCTTAACCCGCTTTCTTTTTGGTTGTGTGTGGCAGCAGTACCAGTAATCTTGCTTTATCCTGGTGCGAAAAGAGTGTTTCCTGTACCGCAGTTAGTGCTTTCCATCGCTTGGGGTTTTGGTGTATTAATTAGTTGGAGTGCGGTGACGCAAAACCTCTCGCAACCGACTTGGTTACTTTGGGGTGCGACTGTGATGTGGACATTGGGATTTGATACTGTTTACGCGATGAGCGATCGCGAAGATGATCGGCGTATTAATGTTAATTCTAGCGCTTTGTTTTTTGGCGATCGCGCACCTCTAGCAATTGGAATTTTCTTTGCTGCAACCATCTTTTTTCTTACTTGGCTAGGTATCTTAATGCATCTAAAGTATGCATTTTGGATTACCCTGGCAATTGCTGCTGTTGGCTGGGTTTGGCAATATCTTCAATTAATTAAGAAAGACCTTCCCAACCCTGTTTACGCGCAAATGTTTAAACAAAATGTTTGGATTGGTTTTATCGTCCTTGCAGGAATGATTGCCGGGTCTTTTTAGTCTGTCAACAAGAAGGGTGTGGGATTGCATGGTTAGGGTGTAGGGGAAAAGACAGCATTGGTCGAGGCGTATGATTCCCCGACCAATGCAATCGTCCTGAAGGACGGGGCGTATGTTTCCCACTGGTTGTTGGGGCTATCTCTCTCCCCACACCCTACACCCCGCCCCAACGGGGCTTGGTCACAAGAGTGAGGCAAGAGAATGCTATTCATGGTAATTGAGCGATTTAATAATCGCGATCCAAAAGAGATATATCGTCGATTTCGAGAAAAAGGGCGTATGATGCCTGAGGGGTTAAATTATGTAGATAGTTGGGTTGAAGCCAACTTTGACCGCTGCTTTCAACTTATGGAGTGCAACGACCCACGCTTATTTCAGGAGTGGATATTACAGTGGCACGATCTTGGTGAATTCGAGATAGTTCCCGTTGTTTCATCAAAACAGACGGCAGAGGTAGTTAATAAAATGCTTTAAACCTCAAGCCGAAAATGCAAACATTTGTCTTATTCTTAGTTTTTCTCGCACACAAACGCTCTGCATGAGAGCATCTATTCATAGAGGCTGTGCCTCCAGATATTTTTGTGTCGAGGCAGCAGCCCACATAAATGCATTTTGTAGTAACACGTCTAGTATTATGAGAACCGATAAGCTTAGAATTAATCAGCTTTCACAACAGACCTACGAGTGGTATCTCGCTTACTTGCACGCTATTGACAGCAAGAACCTTGAACTGTACAGTACTTTCCTAGCAGATGATTGTGTTATGCAATCTAACAACAATGCTCCTGTTCAGGGTAAGGCTGCTATTGTAGAGTTTCTCTCTGATTACTGGACTAGTTTTGCTAGCTTGGAACACGACTTGCTAAATATTTACGGCAGCGATTCGTCTTTTGTTCTCGAAGCTTTGAATCATTATAAACGAAATGACGGGCAAGCTGTAACAATTAGAGCCGTAGCTTTTAGCGATCGCAACAAAAACGGTTTAGCAGCTTCTGTCAGATTCTACACAGATACAACACCCTTGTTTGCACCCATCGCAGCTTAACACTTCCTCAAGATTAAGCAGGAATTGAGAGGACTCTGGGTTAGGATCAAAGAAATATTAATGTCAGTAGGCTAGATTGTTATGGCATCCACATCGCGTGTTGTTCATAGCGACCCTGATATCCTGGGGGGAACTCCTGTTTTTGTTGGGACTCGCGTACCAATGAAAACATTGCTTGATTATCTTGAAGCAGGTAACTCACTTGACGAGTTTTTAGACCATTTTCCCAGTGTCAGCCGCGAGCAGGCGATCGCAACTCTCGAATTAGCAAAACAAATGTTGATTGCTTATGCGAATCCTGCTTGACGAATGCGTTCCAAGACCTCTAAAGTGTGAAAATGATTACGAGATACGGACAGTTGTAGAGATGGGATGGTCGGGTAAAAACAACGGTGAGTTACTGCAACTCATGTCTCAAGAGGGTTTTGCAATTTTGCTGACCACCGATCAAAATCTACAATATCAGCAAAACTTACAGCAAGCAGCAGTTGCAGTCGTTGTTCTCGTAGCACCCAGCAACCGCCTTCCCGATTTAGTTCCACTGATACCAGAAGTACGCAACGTACTGGGTGCGATCGCTCCGGGTAAAGTCATTGAAGTTGGAAGCTCTTAAAAAGTGGACGTGTTACAAGACTGTTCGATAAAACCTATAGTAAATGCCTTTGTTAGGTAGAGTTTTGTACTTCAGAGGTCATTTATAATAATGCAAACATTTGTCTTATTCTTAGTTGCTGCACTAGGCGAAATCTCCGGTTGTTACGCTTTTTGGGCGACTTTCAGACTGGGAAAAAGTATACTTTTAATTATTCCCGGTATCTTAGCTTTAATTATCTTCGCTTTTACCCTAACTAAAATAGATGCCTCAAACGCTGGTAGAGTATATGCTGCTTATGGTGGTATTTACATTCTCTCATCTTTGATTTGGTTATGGTTAGTTGAAGGTGTAAAACCAGATAAGTATGATTTACTTGGCGTGACAATTTCCTTAATCGGAACAGTTGTAATTTTATTCAGTCCGCATCGCTGGTAAAAAACGATGTTGGTGGATAGTTGTTGGTGTATAGTTGTTGGTGGATAGTTGTTGGTGGATAGTTGTTGGTGGATAGTTGTTGGTGGTTGGTTGTTGAGTTGATGCGATCGCTTTCATTTTTTATCTATGCGAAAAATCATTATTGGTGTGATGGGACCCGGTGAAAAGGCAACAGCAAAGGATTTGCAAAATGCTTATGAACTTGGTAAACTAATAGCCCAACAACAATGGATTTTGCTGACTGGTGGTAGAAATGTCGGCGTGATGGATGCAGCGAGTAAGGGTGCAAAGTCTACCAATGGTTTAGTTGTAGGGATTCTTCCCGATGATAGTAAAAGAGGCATTTCTTTATCTGTTGATATTGCCATTTTTACTGATATGGGAAATGCTCGCAATAATATTAATGTACTTTCCAGCGATTTGCTGATTGCTTGTGGTATGGGTGCAGGAACAGCGTCAGAAATTGCTTTGGCTTTAAAAGCAAACAAGCAAGTGATTTTGTTGAGTGACGATGTAGAAAGTAAAGTTTTCTTTCAAAAAATCTCGCCGAACAATATTTATGTTGTGGAGAAGGTGGAAGAGGCGATCGCTACCGCTCAAACTATTTTAAAATGATTTCCACGCATCTGTTGCGCTTATAATTTGCATTTGCGTTAAATTTCACTTCCTTTGCCTCAAACTTCCCCCCCCTCTCCCTTGTCCCCCCCTCTCCCCTCTCCCTTGTCCCCCCCCTCTCCCTTGTCCCCCCCTCTCCCCTCCCCCCCTCTCCCCCTACGCGGGTTGAGTGTGGCTGGATGCTTTCTGTGCAGCAGTTTTCAAGCGGGTTGCTCTACTTTTGCGGATACGTTCACTTTTACGAACACCACCTGCCATCTCATATTCCTGACTGTCTTTGCCGTACTTAAAAGCAATCCCAATCAGCATCTTCTCACAGAGATTGCCCAAGGTTTGTTCTAACTGTTCAATCTGTGTTTTGGAAGAGTCAATAGCGGTTATAGCAGTGTTATGAGCATCTATCTTAGTGCGTAACTCCTCAATTAGTTGTGTTAGGTTTTTCAAGTTGCAAGCATCCCCAAGATCCAGATTGAGATCGATAGCTTTCAGTGCAGCGGATCTTAACTCAGCATTTTCTAGAACGCGAGATGTACGTTTTCTCAGAGACATAAATTTACTTCCAAGGTAAGGTTGATAAAGTTACTATGTCTTACTGCAACTACATTCTGGTTCAGCAAAATCCACAAAAAGTTGTATTTTAAGTTACATAATTATTAGTAAATTTTCGTAATTGATTTGAAGCGTCTAACTTGATCGCACAAGAAGCTGTATTAACCACAGAAGAAGCTGTATTAAGCACAGCTTCATCATCTATAACTACAGAATAAGCTGCGTTAACTACAGCTTCTGTGTTTACTTATAGTATCAAAAGTAAGTATAATTAATCCTAATAGCGCATTAACTACAGCTTTAAGTTTAATTATAGTATTACGATCTGAATTAAACACAGATGAAACTGTGTTAGCTACGGCTTGAACTTTACTTAAAATGGAAACGACTCCCACCGCAAGGCACGGTTTGCTATTTTGCCGGGGATAGATTATCCCCTCCCTCCTGTTGATGTAATACTAGGAACTTTGGTGTGGATGGTAACTTGTGCTAACTAGATAATTTCTCAACAAAACTTTATCGCATGGTAAGGCAAATCTCATCGCACGCTTTGAAAAGTCAAGCGATCGCACTCTATTCGCGCTTTAACTTTTAGGGCGATCGCAGTAAGCATTACTTGTTTTATTTCTGCTAACCATAAGTTAATTCGCATTTTAGCTTAACAAACTGGGGAGTTTGAGTGTTTGACTCCATCAGAATTTGTAAGCAAGTACCTGAATTCCTGACTGTGGATGGTAACTGGTGCTAACTAGATAATTTATCAACAAAAGTTTGATGTTCTGGTGTAGATAATCCCTGCTGCAAAACAACTAATACTTTCGCTAAGTCTTTTGATAATAACGCTGATTTTGCTAACCACAACCCCGGAAAAAATTGAGAGCAAACTATATCATATGGATTTTGTTCAAGTTGAATATACTCGCCTTCATTTAACCTAAACCAATCAAATTCACGGTCATAAACTCGCCAAACTAAATATTCTTGAACTTGATTGCGACGATAAACTTTGAGTTTTTCATGCAAATCATAAGAAGCAGTAGAAGCAGCGATTTCTACAATTAATTCTGGCGCACCTTCTAAGTAATCATCCTCATTAATTCGGGATTGTCCGCCTTGTTCTATTCTTAATAAAGCATCTGGTTGCGGTTCGTTATCCGCATCTAATAAAACTGTGGTATTATCAGCCAACCCCACGCCTGGTGTAGCTGCTGTGTATACTCCCAACCAAGTCATAATGCAAGCATGGGGTTCTCCATGACTTTTGATTCTCAATGGGGATGCCACGTAAACAACTCCTTCAATCAATTCTGCTTTTTTCAGATTAGGCATAGCATCGTAGCGTCGCTCAAATTCAGCACGAGTGAGCTTATCGCCATTTTCCAAAGGCGGAATTGTCAACAGTTCAGAAGTTGTGTCAGCAATCATAATTTTCAATTTGGATGGCGAAATACTGACATTGTAATACAAGTTAATTTGTAGGGTGCGCCATTCGTAGTAACGCACCCAGATTGATATCATCTATTGGGCGTGCGCTCTTTCAAAGAGCGCATAACGCACCCTACTCTACTATTTTTACAATCCAAAATAGAATTAGAATAATCTTGAACGTTGAATTCTCAATTTAACACCGTACAAGCCATGTTTGCATTAGTCTCACCTGATAAAATTCAGTAACGATCCTCCTTTGGATTTAGTTCTGGAAATTGATGTTACCAGCTATTCTGATGTGAATGATTACCTCCCATTACAAGTACCAGAAGTTTGGCTGTACCGCAAACAACAACTGTATATTTATCAGTTGCAGAATACAGAATACATCGCTCAAACTCAAAGCCAATATTTTTCAGATATCAACCTCCAGGATATAGTTGCGAGGTGTTTTGAAGTTGCCTATGAGCGGAATACCAGTGCTGCAATTCGTGAACTCAAACAACGCTTACAGCATTTTTCCAGTGATTGAACACTTTTCACAGAAGCAGTATTATCACGCTCAACTATCGCATGACTGTGGGGCAAATCTCATATAAGGGACAAAAGACAACAAAGCGATCGCGCTGCGTGTTATACTAAGTAAATAGCCGTGCGATCGCCTTCTTAATAAAAGCATCCCAATTTTTTCAAAACACAAATAGCTCTAATTCTGACTTTGCTACCTTGTGCGTATACCTTAGCGCTACGCCATATTGGCAGAGGGCACAGAACCGGACATATGGCTCCACTTTGCGTTTAAAAATAAACTCAAACATTAAGGACGCGCTTCTAATATCAGGTTGAATGGAGTCTGTGTAGCGCGGCGAAATCGACTAAAACCGGCTTGCGACATAACGTGATTCAGCCTTGAGAAGCCAGCTTGCGCTCCCAATCCTAACCCGACCTCTTGTGACAAAGAATTAGGCGTACAAATCGCAGTTGAACCTGCATAAAATAGCCGACCTACAGGATTAAGGTTATCCTCCACATTATTACCAGCAAAAGGCTCTACCAGCAGCATAGTTCCATCGGCAGCTAATACTTCCCTAGTGTGTTTGGCTGCACCCACCGGATCTCCTAAGTCGTGGAGACAATCCATAAAGCAAACTAAATCGTAGTCAGAACCAGGGAAATCCTTCGCAGCAGCAACCTCGAATCTAACTCGGTCTGCAACGCCGACTTCAGATGCTCGTTGACGTGCAACTTCAATAGACTTGTCATGGAAATCGAAACCCCAAAAGCTGGAATTAGGATACATCTGAGCCATGATGATGGTCGATGCACCATGACCGCAACCCACATCGGCTACTTTTGCCCCTGCTCTTAATTTTTCCTCAACACCCTCTAATGCAGGAATCCATTCAGTTGTTAGGTGAGCGCGATAGCCGGTTTTAAAGAATGCTTCAACTCCACAAAACAACCGAGGATGATGCTCATGCCAACCGATACCCTTGCCAGAGCGGAAAGCATTTAAAATCAGATCCTCATCTAACCACATCGAAGCAACAGTTTCCAAGCCAGGAGCCATAAACACCGGACTGGCTTCGTTAGCTAGCACCATCGCATGTTCTTCGGGTAACTCGTAGGTGCGCTCAATCGGATCGTAGGTAACGTAACCACCAGCTGCTTGGTTGTTCAGCCACTCCAACACATACCGCTGATGGATTCCCGTCTTTAAAGCTAGCTCGGCAGGTGTCAGCGGACCAGCACCAGCCATTAGTTTATATAAACCAAGCTTGTGACCAATATTTGTCATCACACCTGACATACTTGCCCCCATGTCAGTGACGAATTGTCCTAAGAATGCTTGCAGTTTTTTTTCATCCATAAAATATCCTCCTTTGACAAAAGTCAGTTTTGCTACTTCTTCATGTCTTTTATAGTTAAAAATTTCAGCAACTTATGCAAGGCTTTATGTCTGTTTTAACTGGTAAGTAAATGCAAAGATCGCATAGAATCACGAATTTTGCAGACTACGAGTCTCTTGCAGTGCCAAAGGTAATGGCAACCCTGATGCTGCGGCAATTTCTAAAGGTTGAGTTTGCTCTTCTAAACTTTGCAAATATCGCCCATCGTGAATGGGAGACACAACTTTCATGCTATGGGGAATGCTATAGTAACGGTGAGTTTGTTTAATTTGCTGGCGTTCTTGGATGCTCTCATTGGCAATTTTCTTGCGTAGTTTAATAATCGCATCTAAAACAGCTTCCGGTCTAGGGGGACATCCGGGTATGTAAACATCAACCGGAATTAACTTATCTACACCCCGAACTGCCGAGGACGAATCTACACTAAACATCCCACCTGTAATCGTGCAAGCTCCCATCGCAATTACGTACTTTGGTTCTGGCATTTGCTCGTAAAGTCGCACCAAGTTAGGAGCATACTTCATCGTGATTGTACCTGCGGTAATCATCAAATCTGCTTGTCGGGGAGTCGCACGGGGAATCATTCCGTAGCGCTCCATATCAAAGCGAGAAGCATAAGCAGCCATAAATTCCATGAAACAGCAAGCTGTACCAAACATCATCGGATACAGACTTGACATTTTTGCCCAGTTGTACAGGTCATCTACAGTGGTGAGGATGATATTCTCCGATAATTGTTGCGTTACTTGCGGACTTTCAACCGGATTGATAATTGAAGTCATGAGTTGATTACCCCAATAATTAATATTGATAACTACAGTTTGCGATCGCCCACTTCCCAATAGCAGTAAAGATAAGTTTTGTGAAGAGTAACGTCGTTTTTCCTGGTAGCTCAATACTTTCGGCTTGTAGTTAGCGCTATCAAGGGCGTATGGTGACTTAAGATTTTATCACTCACGACTTCCTTGTTATTGGTGACTGAAGCCAGCGGCAAAGTGATGGTATTTGTTTTTTGCCCTCAGACAGAACTAACTTCAATACATCCCCAATCATTGAAAACGCACTTCTTGCGATCGCCTTGCCAAAAAAAACCGTTAAACTTCATTGCGAAATAATAAAGATAAGTAGAACGACGTGATAAGTATTAATGATGTAAAGAGACAGCACCGACCAAGGAGAACACAGTGGCAATGGAATCAAATTTATTAACGAGCACAACTCCAATCCAAGAAGATTTCAGCGAATACGTTGCCCACCTACAGCTTCACATGGCTTTGCAAGCTCGCAATCTGGTTCCAACTCTTAAGCAAAAGCTCGAAGACAGTCGGGAAGAACTACTTCATCAAACTCAAGCCAATTTTGAAAAGCTTATATCTCGCCAAGCGCTGTAGAAGATACAAAAATTAAGCAAAATTAACATAAAATAAAAGCAGACTTTGTTGGGTAAACCCTTATTGGTGTCTCCATCAAGTCTGCTTTTTAAGTATAAAGTTACGAAAATCACTATGATTGGAACTACGGCAACAAGTAGAAAGCCGTTAAGATAATTGCATTACTTTCCTCACCATGCAGGGTTAGGCTGTTTGACGGGACGAATCGCTTCGCCGCCAACTGCCTCACCAAAAGCAGTTAGTTAAGGCGCTCATCGCGGCTCGAATCAAAATGACTTCATTAATTCCTCGAAATCTTAGCGTAGTTATCCGACCAGTACAACACCGGGACTTGGACGGACTAGAACGCTTATCTCAAGAATCATTCGCGGAACACACCCCGAAAAAAGCTAATTTTGCCATAAACCAAATGCAATGGCTGCGCCGGTGGTATGGTTTGCTGAAATTTTTGAGTTTGTTTCCCAACCCGCTGAAATATCGCCTTTGTGCTTATGTAGCAGAGCAAGGGCGGACACTTCTGGGTATGATTCAAGTGTCACCGTTTAACCGCACGCGCAGTACTTGGCGTGTGGAACGAGTGATGCTCGATCGCACTGCCGATAAGCAAGGAATTGGCTCACAACTTCTGCGTCACTGCTTTGAGTCCATTTTAGAGGCTCGGACTTGGATACTCGAAGTCAATATCAATGACAAAGAAGCGCTGGCACTTTATCGGCAAAATGGATTTCAGCGTCTGGCAGAAATGACTTACTGGGAAATTGCACCTTCTTTGCTGGAAGAATTGGCATCTTCAGAGCCAGATTTGCCAAATTTATTGCCGGTGAGCAATGCTGATGCTCAGTTACTATATCAATTAGATACGGCTTCAATGCCGCCTTTGGTGCGACAAGTATTCGATCGCCAAACCCAAGATTTTAAAACGAGTTTGTTCGGCGCTTTAATTGACGCGGTGAAGCAATGGGTAAGCAAAACTGAAGTAGTCAGCGGCTATTTATTTGAACCGCAACGCAAAGCAGCGATCGGTTATTTTCAACTTTCACTAGATCGTAAAGGTCAACAACCCCACGTAGCCACGCTGACTGTTCACCCAGCATACACTTGGCTGTATCCAGAGTTGCTGTCTCAGTTGGCTCGCATCGCTCAGGATGTCCCCAAACAACCGTTGCAGTTGGCTTCCGCAGACTATCAACCAGAAGGAGAAGAGTATTTAGAGCAAATCGGCGCCAGTCGTCGAGAACACACTTTAATTATGTCGCGCTCAGTCTGGCATAAAGTTCGCGAGTCGAAATTTGTCTCTCTAGAAGGAATTCAACTGCCAGAAGTACTCCAAGGATTGCAACCCGCACGCAAACCCATACCGGGTGGGATGTCATGGGAGCAACCAAGAAAGCCGCAATTGCCAGAAAGAAAACTAAAAACTTCTGGTGAATCGATTTCTTTTTCACGCAACAACTGCAACGTAGAACCACCCTCGAAGCCGGAATCAACAGATGCAAAGCCGGAGTGAGTTTGGGGATTTGGGCATGGGGCATGGGGCATTGGGCATGGGGCATGGGGCATTGGGCATGGGGCATGGGGCATTGGGGAGGCAGTGCGTTGGACGGGTTCCCCGGCTTGAAGCACCTGCCGTCATTGGGCAAGAGTCTCTCCATCCCCCCATCTCCCCATCCCCCCCTCCCCCCCTCTCCCCATCTCCCCCTGCCCCCATCTCGGCTTTAGGCTTGGATGTTGGTAGTAAGCGTATTGGTGTGGCAGGATGCGATCGCACTGGTTTGATTGCTAGTGGCATTATTACCATAGAACGTAAATATTTGCAAGAAGATATAGAGCAAATACGACAACTGGTAAATGAACGCGAAGTAAATGTTCTGGTGGTCGGTTTACCTTATTCTATGGATGGTTCTTTGGGATCTCAGGCGCGACAAATACAAAAGTTTGCCAAAAGGCTGTCTAAAGCTCTCAACTTGCCTGTGGAATATGTAGATGAACGATTAACTTCATATCAGGCAGAGCAAATGTTAATCGCCCAAAACCGCTCTCCATCCCGCAATAAAGGCTTAATCGATCGCTTGGCGGCATGTTTGATTTTACAACAATGGTTGGATGTTAGGCGTAAGCACTCGACAATGCAGTAGGGCAGCCCTTGAGTATTGATACTTTGAACGTGATATTCTGAAGTCTGTTAGCCAGCACTTGATATACTGCGAAAGCTATTTGATAGTTAAGCGATTTCTACAGTGGCTGGGAATTAGAAAGCTCCACACCTCGGCTATGTTTTCCTCACCATTTCCTGAAGAAAATGACAACGCTCGTGCCGGTTCGATCACTTTGACGGATGACAAAGAGCGATCGCTCTCTTGTTACATTGAGCATTCGCTCTCTGTAGATGAGCAAGAGTATGTTTTACTTCTTCCTGTTGACTCACCTGTGGAAATTTTTGCTTGGCAAGGTGACGGCGAGGAAGAAGAAGCCATTCTCGTAGAAGATGATACGACGATTGACGAAATTTTTGCTACGGCTCAAGCTGTACTATCTGAGCAAAATTTGCAACTCAAAAATACTGCTTACGCTCTCACGGTAGCAGGTGAGTTGCCCCCTGTCGAAGAGTCAGAACTCTTTACTTTAGAAATTGAAGATGAAGACGAAGATTTAGAGCCAGAGCAATTACAACTTCTAGCCAGCTTCTACTATGAAGACCAGGAGTACGCAATTTACACCCCCCTCGATCCACTGCTGTTTTTTGCACGGATCTCGGCAACCGGTACACCTGAATTACTCTCTCCTGAAGAGTTTCGCAAAGTCCAACCACTGCTAGAGGAACATTTGTTTAATGAAGTTGAATAATTAAAATTAAAAATTAAGAATTAATTTGATTTTTGATTTTTAATTATTTCATGGCAACAAACATGAAAGTTCAGCAAAAATTTTGGCAGCGCTCATTAATTTGGAGTCTGCTGCCATTAACTTTAGTAATTGCAACTTGGCGTTCTTTGGCGTGGTGGAGTTGGGCAACTGCGCCAACCCAACCAACTAAAGCCAAATTGGTACAAATTCAGATTCCCTCAGGAACCGCAGCGCAGCAAATTGGACGCAACTTAGAAAAAGCAGGTTTGATTCGTTCTCAGTTTGCCTGGAATTTATGGGCGCGATATTTAGCTTGGCAAAATCCCAAAGGTGACTTCAAAGCCGGAACCTACGAATTGTCACCCTCACAGCCATTATCATTGATAGCTGAAAAAATTTGGCTTGGGGAAGTAGTGCAAGCTAGTTTCACCATCCCCGAAGGTTGGTCACTGCGGCAAATGGCAGCTTACTTTCAAGCAAAAGGCTTTTTTCCCGCTCAAGAGTTTATCGCTGCCGCAAATCAAATTGACCGCCAACAGTTTCCCTGGATACCTGCCGATTTACCTAATCTAGAAGGTTTTTTATACCCAGACACTTACAAAATAGCCAGCGGGGAAATTACGGCACAAGCTTTAGTTAAACAAATGCTGAAGCAATTTGAGCAAGTAGCTTTGCCAGTGTATCAAAAAGAACGAAATAAAACTAATCTCAACCTGAAGCAGTGGGTAACTCTTGCTAGTATCGTAGAAAAAGAGGCGGCAGTGCCTAGTGAGCGATCGCGTATTGCTGGTGTTTTCACCTCTAGGCTACAAAAGGGAATGCGTCTAGAAAGCGATCCCACAGTCGAATACGCTTTGGGAATCCGGCAAACAGCAGATAAACCACTGACTTTCGCGCAAGTAAAAATTGCGTCTCCTTACAACACCTATCTCAATCCAGGCTTACCACCAGGACCGATTGCTGCACCAGGTTTGGCTTCTTTATCAGCAACTCTAAATCCCGAAAAAACCGATTACTTGTATTTTGTAGCACGTTACGATGGCACTCATGTGTTCACCCGCACCCTAAAAGAACACTTGGCAGCTGTTGCTAAAATCCGCCAAGAACGACAATAGCCTTTCGTACAGACGTTCCATTGGAACGTCTCTACCGCTCCTCCTCACTATTGATTATGACTTGGAACAAACTCTTACAGCCTGATTTGATTTTGGAAGGTTCAGTGTTGAACCTCACACCAGACATTATCCAAAAATATCAACTTAAAGGGCTGGTGTTGGATGTAGATGAAACTTTGGTTCCGGTGAGAGTTGGAACAGCTTCGCCAGAACTGCAACAATGGGTAGCGCAAATTCGCCCTTTTACATCACTGTGGTTGGTAAGCAATAACTTGAGTGAAGCCCGCATCGGTGGAATTGCTCGTTCTCTGAATTTACCTTACTATTTGGGCGCTGCCAAACCCTCGCGACGCAAGATTAGAGCTGCACTCAGAGAGATGGATCTGCCAGTGCAGCAAGTGGCAATGGTAGGCGATCGCTTGTTCACAGACGTGTTAGCTGGTAATCGCTTAGGGATGTTCACCATCTTAGTTGAACCAATTGTTCATCCAGATGCCGTCTTGCGATCGCATCCCATACGCAACTTTGAAGTTTTAGTCTCGGAAATTCTCGGAGCCACTATTACTCCCAAGAAACAAAGAGTTACAAAGCGTCACAAAGGTTGATGAATCGTCAGGAAACTAAATCTAAAGAAATAATAAAGAAATCGGGGATCGCTGCAAAAATCGAAGATTATTAGTATTAATAACACGGGATCAGCCAAATATAGATCCAAGTCCATACAAAATAAGTATATTTGTAAAGCGTCAACCTTCACTTATAGAAGGATTGGCGCTTTACAATTTCGGTTAAAAGTTAGTCCTTCATGAGTTATAAGTTAAAATTCATAACTCCTAACTCCTAACTCCTAACTTATTCAATGCCTTTAACAATTGTCGTAAAAATTGGAACTTCCAGTCTCACCCAACCCGAAACCGGACTATTAGCGCTTTCTAGTATTGCAAGTGTGGCGGAAACTCTTTCACAGTTGCGACGTGAAGGACATCGCGTAATTTTGGTTTCCTCTGGTGCTGTGGGGGTGGGTTGTGCGCGGTTGGGTTTAACCGAACGTCCGAAAGCGATCGCTCTCAAACAAGCCGTAGCCGCAGTTGGACAAGGTAGATTGATGCGTGTCTACGATGATTTATTTACTGCTTTGCAACAGCCAATTGCTCAAGTTTTGCTGACTCGCAGCGATTTAGTACAGCGCAGCCGTTATTTAAATATCCTCAACACCTTCAAGGAATTACTGGAATTAGGGGTGATTCCGGTGGTGAATGAAAATGACACCGTAGCTGTAGAAGAATTGAAATTTGGTGATAATGACACTTTATCAGCTTTAGTTGCCAGTTTAGTTAAAGCAGATTGGCTATTTTTGCTAACTGATGTCGATCGCCTTTACACTGCCGATCCCCGTTCTGTACCCGATGCGAAAGCGATCGCTTTAGTTGATAGCATCGAAGAATTAAATAAATTACAAGTGCAAACAGGTACTCAAGGTTCTCAATGGGGTACTGGGGGGATGGTGACAAAAATTTCCGCTGCCAGAATTGCTACTACAGCGGGTGTTCGCACCGTAATTACTCAGGGAAAATATCCGAAAAATATAGAAAAAATATTACAAGGTGAGTTAATTGGGACTCACTTTACACCGCAACCAGAACCAACGAGTGCCCGCAAACGCTGGATAGCTTATGGGCTTGTGCCTGCGGGAAAATTGTATTTAGATGCGGGAGCGATCGCCGCAATTTCTCAAAGTGGTAAATCGTTATTAGCCGCTGGTATAAAAACAGTAGAAGGTCAGTTTGACACTCAAGCAGCCGTGCAATTATGCGACAGCCAGGGTAACGAAATCGCCAGAGGACTAGTGAACTACAGCAGCGACGAACTACAAAAAATTCGCGGGTATCATTCGCGGGAAATTTCCACGATTTTGGGTTATGTCGGTGCTGAAACCGTCGTGCATCGCGATAATTTGGTTTTGACGTAGCATTAAGATTAGATCAACTCCGTGACTATTAATCACTGGGGAGGAAAGTTGATTTTCTCGTTGCGGTAATTTTTGAGCGATCGCCTACCTTATACAAAAGCTTTGCTTGTTTAAATTTGACTAACATCATCTAAAGGAGGCGTCAATACCTCTACTATATGCCCATTAATATTTTCAGTAAAAATAAGCTGTGAACATTCAGAACGTAAAGCTTTCCAAAGTATTGCTTCTTCATAGTTCTCAAGCTCTGTAGGAATATAATCTAGGATAGTTTTGGAGCAAACTACTATTAAACGCTTCTTAACCCTTGAAAATGCCACATTTGAGCGATTTAGACTAAGAATAAACTCCACATTCTTGCCAATTGCGGATGGATTACTTGCTGTTGCAGAAACAATCACATTGTCACGCTCACCACCTTGCACTTTTTCGACCGTATCAATTACATCTACAGCATTTCCGTAGTATTTTTCTAATTCTGTTTTTAGTAGCGATCTTTGAGCGCGATGGGGTGTGAGAATTGCAGTAGAACCATCAGATAGTTCTCCACCTGCATCAAGAATATTTTTGATTATTTCTACTTCAAGTTGATTGCTACGTTTTGATTCACGTTCAGAATGTAGTACGAGATAAAGACCTCTATTTCCTTGTAAAAGTTTTTCCCAAGTTCCTTGAATTTCATGTTCTTCTAGGTCTTTATGTTTGTTTCGTCCCTGTAATTCAATGTTATCTAACTTATAAAGACGTGCAATAAGTTCACGAATTACTGGTGGTAAACGGAAAGTAAAACTTAAAGCGGAACGTAAGATTTTGTCATCAGTAACTTCAATATCTAAGTTATCTTTAAGATTTTGAATTGCTTGATATGCACTAACATAAGGTTGGTAAAGCAAAACAGGAGGGCGATCTTCATTTTCCCAGTCATGGGTAATAATAGGAGCAAGTTGTCGATGATCTCCTGCTAACATGATTTCACCGTCATTTCTGACTAACGTAGCTAAAGCAAGAAAATGGGGAAATACCATCATGCTTGCTTCATCAACGATTAGAGTATTTGTTTGAAAACCTTGAGGATATTTCTTGGTAAACGTCGTTTTACTATTTAATTCATCTACCATCTTTAAAATTGCACTGGTTGTTCCTCCAATAACTAATACAGAATTAGAAAGCATTTGAGTGACTTTTTTAACACAAGATTTAGAAGAAAAGTCTTGTATCGTGCCACCTGTAGACTGAATTTCTGAAGAATGTACTTTACTCAACTGAATTGTTGATCTAGTAAGTCCAGAGTTAGCTGAATGCTGGTTTAAAATAGGTAAAAGACTGTCTAAACGTGAAAGCAATTCATTTACAGCCGTATGAGTATGAGCCGTAATAAGAACGATATCGCCAGCACAACGACGTGCCAAGATTCTGAAAAAAGTAGCGATCGCAGTTGTTTCTGTTTTACCTGTACCTGGTGGTCCTTGTAAAAGTTGAATTCTGGTTTTGAGTCCGTCTATTGCTGCTGCGATTTGTTTCTCATCTAGTTGTTTACTGTCAGGTAGTGGTAAAGTCTGGAGTAGATTACGATATTGTTCTAAATCACTTGCTGAAAGAGCAGTTTGTGGTGGAATTTGAGGATTTTGCGGAGCTAACCACTGACAAACATGATTTCCTTGACTGCTTTGTAGTTTCTGATCAACTCTTCCAGCTACAAAATCTGAAGGACTTTCATCAATAGTGGCACAATCATAAATATATTCTTCATTTGAGAAAAAACGACCACGAAGTTGATAACGATCTGGACTGTTTGTTTGTCTAACTGCAAGTTCAATCTCTCCATTATCCCAGTCGATTGCTTCTACAAAACAGGTACTTCCACCAGCAAAAAGTTGATTGATTGTTTGACCTTGATGTGGATCATCAAAACCAAGACTAAGCCTGATGCAAGAACCTACATCAATTGTGCAGTTAGCTTGCAAAACTTCATAAGTGATATTGTATCTATCAAGGTTAATCTCTGCTTTTAGCCTATTATTACCCTGTGACACTACATTTTTGACAGGTATTGTTCGCCCCAAAGAAACACGATAGATAGGTGGGACTAAATGACTTGCAATCCAATCTGTTACCCTAACGTGCTGATCTAAACGTAAAAAATCAATACCTGCTTGAGCAGCATCATCTACACCTAGACTGAAATCCGGTAAATCAGCAATAGTCAAAGATTCTTTAGTTATTTCTCGATTCTTAAACCGAATCCCTTCTTCAACCCATCTGATAGCATGAGTACGAGCGCGAAAATACTCTTTTAAATAATTTGGTTTTTGTGCTTGATTGTAACGTTCAATCGATTTTTTTAATTTGGATGTAAGTGTTTGGTCATTAGGATCGGGGAGTTTTCGCCAGGAAGCACGCCAATAAGCTGCACTTAGAGAATTAAAGTATCTTAGTCTAACTTCAAACTGATGTTTACGGACATTTTGAGAATTTGACGATGCCCATTGATTATTATTATCTATTTCTAAATTTGTTTTAAAATCAAAGACATCTTGAGAAAAAGCCTGATCTAAATTCACTAATTGCCCTGAAATCTTTCTTTGCCAGTGGTAACTTCTTCCATACCACTGGAGAGAGGTTACAACCGCTAAATCTCTCCCTGTCCATCCTAAAGCATAACGACGATCTACTTCATCATGAAGACAAGAGTAAATTAGTTGTTCTAAACTTTCACGACAACCAAGTAATTCTCGTAGATGACTGAGTAGTTGGGAACTAACACGAGAACAGCCCTCAACCAGTTGGGTCATTTCTTGACGCGACCAAACATAAAAATGAATTGGGGCTTTTTCTGTTTCTGCGACTTCAGCGATCGCACCAACTAATTCTAATAGAAATCCTTGTATTAGCTCTTTTTCAGAACCATTATTTTCTTTATAATCTCCCGTCCATGCTGATGTTTTAAACTTAATTACATCTTCGCCTTCAAGTTCTTTTGGTTTATAAATAGATTTATCGTTATCATCGTGTCCTTCCTCTACATATTCTTTTATTTTCGGGTCTGGTTGCCATTTGCCATCTTTATCTTTCTCAAATTTAGGATCTAATTTTCCTTCACTTTTAGTTACATGAGCAGCTAGCGCACCTATTCGATTTTCAACATAATCATACTCAACAGAAAGATAAACACGGATGAGAGGTTCCCCATTAATTGTATGTTCGGGAAGTTGACTTTGACCTGAATAGTTTGGAAGTTGTTGTACTTCATAAGTATCTGGATTACAATCTCCATTGGGAAGGGTACTTATACGAGTTTTTCCCTTTAATTTAAGAAGTTCTAAATTCTCCGTAAAACTTATATCTTGTTGTATTTGAGCAACTTGATTTCCGGCTAAATCGAGGTTGGCTAAATCATCAATAGTATTAACACCTGCTTTATGCAATCCAGTAACAATTGATGAATCTATTCCTAATAATTCTAAACGACGTTCTCTTGCACTCTCAGCTAAACAATGAACACTCAATGTACAGTCACTACATTTTTGATCTAACTGATAATCTAAATCAGCTAAGTCAGTTTCAACAATCCGCTTTAATGCACCATCATAGGCTATTAGACGATTAATATCAGCTTCTATGGTATCCAGATTTAGGGCTTCAGATTGAATAATGTCCTGACTTATATTGGTATTTTCATCAATACGGACAACAACACATTCGATATTTTCAGGCTTGAGATTTATTCCATTAATAGTAATTGGACTATCTTTTATAAATTGACGCACCAGCATCCGATATAAAGCAACCTGTACTCGATGGTAAGTTCTATCTTTTCGAGAAGCCTTACTTTCAACTAAGCGTAATTTAGGTTGATTGTTTTCCCATAACACAACTACAAAATCAATTTGTCCTTTAATATTAAATTCTCCAAGATTACCTTCTATGGAAATTTCTCGTCCATAAGCTTTTTGCTCTACTGGCAAATTTTGCAGTTTTTCAACCAAGTCATTCCAGTCAGTTGCTTTGTCTTGCTCTGATTTCTGACTAATTTTAGTTAGGTCAAGCAAACCGTATCTTTGAAGCGAAGTTTCCCATTCTTTCTCTCTTCTTCGACCTTCTTCTTCCAATACTGGATCTAAGGAAGTCGCAAAAATTAACTCAGAGAAGGGAACTTGTTTAGCAATTTCGTAATTATTAAATTTTAACTTAAATCGGCGTTCGCAGGATTGATAACGAATATATTCAGCAATGTCGGTAACTCTAACTGATGATCTTGTTGTTGACATGATAATATCAATTATATGTATGTATCATTTTTGAGGTCTACAGAGTCAATTTTGCCTCTAGAAAATATCTACAGCATCCCAGAGGTGCTTTTTTAGTTGGTGCTGGGTCATTTTACTGACGTATGTTAGGGCTATGGCGTTGGATAATCCTGCTGCTTCGGTTTGCAATACTTTGTGACTCGCTCTATGGAACTGTCGTTTAAAGTAATCCGGTTTATTATTGATAACTCTAAATCTGTCCGAAATATAAATAAGGTACAAAAAGTGGTAGAAAAACGTAATATATATTTACCACTGAGATTAAAAATATGTATTGTGCTTAATTATATCAAATGTATCTATCTGTTGAAGCGCAGCTATATTTAATCCAACCATAAATGTAGCTTCAGTGCAGCATCAATTAATTGCATCAACTCCTCGCTTAAACTACCCAGCACTTCTCCAATAATCCGTTGTTTAGAAATTGTTCGCACCTGTTGCGCTTGCACCTTAGAAGGTTTGGGTAAACCGCTGTCCTCTAAATTCAGCAAAACCTCGAAGGGATAAACACGACTTACATTAGACGTTATTGGTAAAATCGTTACCGTACTAGCAGCATGGTTATTCGCATTATTGCTTACCACCAGCACTCTTCCGCGTTTGTTTATTTGAGATCCCACCGCAGGGCTAAGGTTGGCATAGTAAATTTCACCACGTTTCATCTGTCAACCCATCGGCAAGCGTCACATCCCAATCTGCATCAATTTCCTTAGATGCCTCGCGGTAGGCTTCTTCTAGTTCCTGAAATCGCAACAATTCTAACGCTACCTCAATCACCTGACAGCGAGATTTACACCCTTTAGCTAGTTTGTAATTCTCAACAAACTGTACCAGAGACAGTGGTAAAAAAATCGATAACTTTTCCAAGTGCATGGTATTACCAATTGGTAATCATAAATATTCTTACTAAAAATTAGCACTCTAGATGGCTGAAGCGATCGCATCTTGCCCCCTTCCCCAATCATTAAGTTATATTAACGATATATCGCGATATGTCTATAATGAAATTACAAGCACTTTGAGAGAAAACTAGTATGTTTTTAGGACTTCATAGACACCGCCACTTTTTTGAGTCTGGATACGACGATATGCCACCAAAAGGACGGCATCATCACCACGGTCGCGGTAAAAGACGAGATTGGGGAGATGAGCGGCGGACTCCGCGTGGTGACATTAAATACATTTTGCTGGAGTTACTTGCAGAGTCACCCCGGCATGGATACGAGTTGATTAAAGAATTAGAAGCGCGTTACGGTGGCTTCTGGAAACCAAGCCCAGGCTCAGTTTACCCGACTCTGCAACTACTTGAAGAAGGAGGTTATCTTACCTCTGAACAGATAGAAGGAAGGAAAGTATATACAATTACTGACACGGGCAGAGAATTACTTAGCGAACGTGGCGATCGCGCACCTTGGATGGACAGGGGAAACAGACCCCAACAGCTAATCGAATTAAAAGAGGCGATCGCTGATGTCGGTGCAGCAGTAATGCAAGTAGCTCGCAGTAACAACGCCGATAAAGTGACCAGAGTACGCGAAACTCTCAACCGAGTCAAACGCGAAATTTACAGCATCTTAGCAGAACAAGAGTAAAAAGTTAGGAGGCGCGGAGTGAGAAGTTAGGAGTTGTAGAGAGGAGACAGGTCGCGTCTCTACAACTTTGCACCTTTTCAAGTGCT
>NZ_JBPAOH010000049.1:0-45863 GCF_050875635.1 Tolypothrix sp. VBCCA 56010 | reverse complement strand
CCTGAGACGACTGAAGCATTTATTTATGTTGCCATGATTCGTTTGATGCTAAAGCAACTTGCGTAATTAAAATCACCTATCTAAAACTTCTCAGACATCCTCTTACCATTTAGAAGGTCTCTACAGGCTGCAACTGAACGACAATATTTCTGTTACTCCCGGTTTATTGGTGATTTTGAGTCCTGAGCATAATGATAGGAATGACACTATTTATGTAGGTACAGTGCGTACCACTTTCAGTTTTTAAGAATGAAGCTACACAAACAATGCCATGACTAGCGGGCTTCATAGTAAGGTAAATTAATATTAGCCCGCCTCTGCTGGCTTTTGTTTGTTGAAAATTTGGTTATGTGAGATTATTATCTTGTTTGGATAAATTTGTTGGAGGGCGATCGCTACTCCAAGCCCACCACACACAACCGCAGTTACAATTGTAAAATTCCTGCCATTTGCGGCGACGTTCTTCTGTAAGGACAGGCGATCGCCGATTAATCCAAACTTTTTCGGCTTCTAAGCTACTTGCGCCGCATTTAGGACAGCAAAACTTATGAGCATGAATTCCCTGATTAGTCCATTCAGGTGGGATAAGAGCAAAAGCTTCCATGTAGTAAAAATTCTAATTTTACTGCTCATTATGCCTAATAATATTAATCATGGAGCCTAATGTTGAAATTCGTCGTTTGTTAGATGTGATGCCGGCTTCTGGTAGAATGACGGTGAAACTCGTCAGCAAGCCAGAACAGTCAAAGGTGATTGATGCTTCTTTTCCCTTACCTTGGAATCAGGAGCGACCAGTATATATTAACTTTGATTTGTGGCGTCGCCTGAAGCAGCCGCAACGCGATTTACTGCTGTTGCGGACAATTAGCTGGTTAACCGGGGTAAAGTGGTTTAAACCCGACATTTATCAAGGTGTGGTAGTGGCGGGGATTTTAGGCGGATTCGTGGAATCAGCGCAACAAGATGTGGTAGGTGTAGTTGTCGCTGGGGGATTAAGTGCGATCGCCTTAATTCGCATTTGGCGTACTAATAATTCCCAAGAATCAGAGTTAAATGCAGATACAGCGGCAATTAGAATCGCACTGCGTCGCGGTTATTCAGAAACTGAAGCCGCAGAACATCTGTTAACTGCAATTGAGACGGTAGCGAAAATTGAAGGACGTTCTGGTTTAAATTTTAGCGAGTTGATTCGCTGCCAAAATTTACGAGCGATCGCTGGTTTGTCCACAATGGGTGTACCAGAAAGTTACAAGAATAATCCTATGTAATTTTCACGCTCTGCACAATTAGAGAAACGAACCGCAGAGAACGCAGAGTACACAGAGTAATGAGAGTTTGAAAGAGTTTTTGCGCTCATTCCTACTCCTTTGCGCCTCTGCGCCCACCGTTCGCGCAGCGTCTCCCTTAGGAGAAGCTTTGATCGGAGGAAACCTCCGCTCAAACTTCTCTCTGCGTGAGATAATCCTTTAATTCCCATCACGGCAACCAAAAATTAGGCAAAATAGATTTACCTAAGTCACGCGCTATTTTATTAACACTTCTGGCAATTTGAATGTGCGGTTCATCTGCTTCTACAGGTAAAATCTCAGCAGGTTTACCCTGTTTTAAATAATCAACTACTAAATTCGCTGCTTCTAAACCTGTCACATAAGCCTTTTCTTGCGACCATGAACCGTGACGACTAACAATCCAATCACCACTCATAAATACATTATCATAACTTGTCGAAGCTGGCAACATATAACGATAGCTACCGGGTGCAAAGTGAGATACTGCGTTTGCTAAACGAATTACGCTACTATCTATCACTTTCGCTTGCCGAAATTGGGGAATGCAAGTTGCTAAATCGCGTTGAACTCTCTGTACAATTTCTTCATCGCTTAAATTCAAAAATTGATTGGCGTGATAAAAATCTGCTTCAATAACTGTCCCAGGTTCATTTTTATATTCATCATGTAGTTCATTCAAATTAAAAAATGTCCATCCGGTAGTTGCATCAAAGCCAAAGCAAGCATTAGAAGGACGCGGAATGTTAATTTTCCGGTCAAACCACAGTCGAGTTGCTAAAACGTCAATTGCCCCTAAGTTGCTCAAATTTCTGAATTCTTGACGGCTTTGTAAGCTATGGCTATTTGATACGATTTTCTTCATCCCGGTGATACCAACTGCAAAAATTACCGCATCAGCATCAAACACTTCATCACCGCAGACAACACCTTTTGCCCGATTATTATCAACTATTATGTCGGTAACGCGGCGATTTACTAACTTCTTCGCGCCAGCTTTTTCAATTTGTTCTACCCAAGGGCGAAATATCTTTTCTCCCACTGTTCCGCGACACCAAACGACATCAAAATCTGGTTGATGGGCGAGAATAAAAAAGTACAGCATTCCCAAAGTTGCAGCGGCAGAACATTGTTCACCTGGGGCAAATAAACCTACTAACAACATCGGTTCAAAAGAGTCACGATAAAGCCGCGCTGAAACTCCAAAATCTTTGAATAATTCCCGCGCTGTCACAAAGTCATAACGTCGCCAAGCTTCATCGGAATTATCAAAGTCAATTAAGGCGTAAAGTAAAGGTAGAGCGCTAATTCTATCAATTAATGGTAAACGTTTAAATTGTGTATATAAAAATGTTCCAAGAGGTGTAGGAAGTCGCGGTAAATCCTGAAAAATTGGTGATTCAACTTCTAAACCAAAAGGCGAATATTGAGATGAACGAGTCCAAGTTGTAAAGGAATTTATTCCAAGTTCGTTAATAAGAGAAAATATATTTCTGTAAGGATACCAAAAGCCGTGAACACCGGCTTCTACTGATTGTCCCCTTGCTGTTTTCCAACCCGCTACCAGTCCACCAGGATTAGCACCAGCTTCGAGAAGGGTCACATCGTAACCTTGTTTGGCTAAGTGGTAAGTTGCACCATTACCAGCCCAACCTGCACCTACAACTACTACCCGTTTTTGTTGCAACCCTTCTGTCATGATATTCTCCTGTTTTTTAGTTTATCCACAAATTGAGCGGAAGTTGTAATTTTAACACTTCGTAAGGGTTTTGTTGAAGGTTCCACACGCATTGTTGAAAATACGTAAAAAATAAACTAAAAAACAAAAATTTTTGTGACAGCAATTTTTGCTAATAATAAACTTTAATTATTATTGCGGGTTATAAAAATAGAAATATATTCTTTATCTAAGTGATTTTACTCAAGAAAGTACCTAATTTTCAATGCTATAGTTATGGCGATTGAAATAGCTAATAATTAAAAAAATAATAAATTTTAAACTTATTTTATGAAGAAAAATAATAATTTAAAGGTAAAACTAGAAAAAGTTATTGCGGAAGATATTCAAATTAAATTTGATAGTGTTGATTCTATAAAACGGCAGATTAATAATCTTGATGATATCAAGAAGGAAATTTATCAAATTCAAGGTGAGATAGACTCTAAGTTTAGAAAGTTAGGGTTTACAAACTTTTTGAATAAAGCAGGAGAACTGGGTAGCCGTGCTTTCAATTTTAGTAGAGGTGTTGGTGAAGCAGCGTTAGGAATTAAACTGATGCTTGCTAACATAGCAATCCCTATAGTATCAGATGTGGTTTCTGATAAGGGGGAAGAATTACTAGGATCGGGAGTAAATCATTTAGCTGAAGCTTTTGAAAATAAAGATGTTAGCAAATCGAAACAAGATGAAATAAAAGATTTATTAGCTATCAAGTTAATTTGCGATGATATTATCGACAAAATTGATAATATTAATCAGTTCGCCAAAGAATGTATAAAGAGTAAAATTTTTATTGATTGTTTGTCTAATAGAGATGAGGTGATTAATTTAGAAACAGATGTTAGAGATATTATTAAAAGTATAAAAATAAAATTTTTTGAAGATATTAACTTATTTAAATTACAAATCCAAAAAATTAGCGAAGCAGAAAATTCACTTAATAATTTACAAAATAAAATCATGAAAATTATCACGACACTCAATAATCATATTGATAAAAACAAGAAATTTAATATCAAGTATACTTTGAATCTTAATACACTAGAAATATTATTGTCTATTTTTAAAGGGTATATTTTAGGAATAAAGATTAATAAAGATAAAGAGTTAGTTATACTAGTTCACAATAAAAAACCAAAAAAACTAGTAGATATCATTAATGATTTAAATAACTTAGAAAGCAATATTTGTTTTCTCAAATCACAATGTAAAAAATGTAATATATTTTGTGAAAATATCACTAATTATCTTCAAAATATTCAAGAGTCTAAATTTACGTCTAAAGTGACTACAGATAGTTTGCAAAGCATTATAAATAAAGTCAATCAACTTGCAGAAGAAATAAGAATTGATTATGGTTGCCGCAAAACAAAGTTTATTCAAGAATCTATTGATAAAATTACTATAAGCAAAAAATCATTAAAAAAATTAGCAACAGAGCTTGAAGCAACTATCCAATTATTGAAAAATTGTTTTACCTGTAAGCTAGAGCCAAAAACAGTAGAAACTTTATTATCTATATTTTGCGAAAATCTTACAGAATTACAACTTGATACAAATGATCAAATATCTCTATTTATAAATGGTAAAAAATCACAATTTAATGATACATCTAATCCATACATAGAGTTAAGGCAGTATATAAACAATTTAATACCGGAAGCTAGTAAAATCATAGAAAAAGCAGAACAATTGTTAATAATTAAGCAGAAACAGAAACAGAAGAATATATATACGGTATTAGCGTTGCTATTTTTTGTTATTATTAGTTTAGGTATTGGTTTAAAAGATTTAAAAACTCAGCATCTAATAACATATCTTAATTTTTCTAAAGATACTGTTAAAGACAATATAAATATCAAAATAGAAGAAGTCTCGCAAACTAATTCTGTAAAACAAAAAGAAAATGTATCTGTAAATTTAGAGTCTGAAAGTAACCTGGAAGCTGCCAAAAAAACAGCAATAGAAGCCTCAGTTATAGTTCAAAATCCACCTCACCCAATAGAAACCTGGCAGCAAGCCCAAATAAAGTGGCAGGAATCTATCAAACTTTTAGAAACCATTCCAGAGGATTCTTCAATCTATCCTCAGATAAAAGATAGACTAGTTTCTTATCGTGCTAACCATACCGCCATCAGTCAAAGAATTTTCATTGAGTTAAAAGCAAAGCAAGATTTTGAAACTGCTCAAAAACTAGCATGGAAAACTGCTCTCATGCTTCAAAATCCTCCAAAAGACCAAAAAGTTTGGAAAGAAGCTCAGTTAAATTTGCAGCAAGCAATTAACTTATTAAGCTCCATTCCAGAAGGCACTTCTATTTCAAGAAAAGCCAAAGAAAAACTAATTTATTATCGTAATAATTATACTGCTATTAAAGATAAAAAATAAGCTGCAAAAAAGTACTGATTAACTAAACAACAATATAAATAGTACTTCATTGCTCACTATATAACGATAATCAAGGTTTTTGCGATCGCATTACCCTGTTTGTCATTTAAATTACCTTGTTGCAAAAAGTACTTAATAACAAGGCTTAGAGATTATTTTCTAACGAAAGTTACACAAGAATATTAAGGTTGCATCACCTGAAACTAAAAATAGAGATGCTATGAGTGAAAATAACTCAAGTCCTCATCTGGTAGACCTTTATAACGTTATCATATAGGTTACTCAATAAACTATAATATGGAATTATAAAAATATGGGTTGATGATAACTTTATCTCAACTCAACTAATCATCCCTATTTTGTTGTTTTAGGGATACATTGGATTGAGGTGAGAGAAAATCACCTCTCGATTTTGTGGTTAGGCTTTATATAAAAACGAGCGCGGAGGGATTTGAACCCCCGACCCACAGAACCGGAATCTGTTGCTCTATCCACTGAGCCACGCGCCCACGCTTTTCTTCATTATAACACATAAGCGCGATTGAGTTCAACACAAACTCGCACTAAGAAAGAAAATTCGCGGGATCTACGGGTGTACCGTCTCTGCGGACTTCAAAGTGGAGGTGAGGACCGGTAGATAAACCGGTGGAACCAACAGCAGCGATCGCTTGTCCTCGCTGCACTGTTTGCCCTTCGGAAACGAACAATTGGCTCGTATGACCGTACAATGTAGTAATGCCTTTGCCGTGGTCGATAATGAGTGCGTTGCCATAACCACCATACCACCCAGCCATAATCACCGTTCCCGAATTTGCGGCGCGAATTGTACTGCCATAGCTAGCGGCAAAGTCTAAACCTGCATGAAAGCGGCGATATCCTAAAACAGGATGCATCCGCCAACCAAAAGGACTGCTGGTAGAAGCATCACTGGGAAGAGCCATTATACCAGTTCCGCGCAGAAGAATGCTGTTGCGGCTGTTAGTTTTATTTTGCGCTTCGGCTACCTTTTGTTGAATTAAAGCACTTAAAGCTTGAGAATCTTTATCTAGTTGATTTTGCGCTGCTTCTAAAGCTAGGCGATCGCTATTTAAGCGTAAAATCAAATCTGACTGTAACTCTGCTTGTCCTTGATAATCGGCTTTTTGCGCTAGCAACTGCTGATGAATCAAAGCAATTTCATTTTTTTGCTCTTCTACTTCGGTTTTCTGCTTCTTTATCTGGTTTGCTTGTTGAGTGAGTTTTGCTAAAATTTTCTGGTCAGCTTGATAAACTAACTTTAATTGCCGACGACGGTCAAGAAAATCGCTGATATTTTGACTTTGCAACAAAACTGCCCATCCAACAGATGCTGGGGAACGTTGCAGATAGCGTAATCGTCCAATTGTCGCTGCTTGTCTATTTTGATAATTCTGTTCAGCTACACCTAAATCAGCTTGCAATTGTTGAAGACGTTCACTAGCAACTTTTAACCGCAACTCGCTGTCAGTAATGTGACTGTTGGTGGTTTGCAGATTTTGCTTTAAACCAGTGAGACGTTGTTGCGCTGATTGCTGAAGATTTGTTAAGCGATCGCGTTCTTTGACAACATTTTGACGCTGTTGTTTAACTTGTTGCTGCTGAACACGCAAAGTGTCAATTGTGTTTGCACTCTTGCCTGCATATACTGGCAATAATGCCAAGAATACAGACAAAATGCCGCAAAATACCAGAATTTTTGGAAGCGATCGCTCTTTCATGTTGTTTTTGATAATCACAAACACCATGAAGAGTATTCCCAAAATCCGATTCACCCTATCAATGGAGGGGAGAGGGGGAGAGGGGGAGAGGGAGGCAGGGGAGGCAGGGGGAGAGGAATTTTGCCCAATGCCCAATGCCCAATGCCCAATGCCCAATACCCTATAACTGATTAGCTTTCCATGCAGCAAGGTCAGCTAAAGAGCGATCGCGATAACGTCCGTAACGCTCCGGTTTACTCTTGACTTTCTCACCCAATTCTGGTATAATACCAAAATTCGGCGGCATCGGTTGAAAATGCTTCGGCGAAGCGGAACTAATAAACTCAAACAACGCCCCCATCATCGTTGTATTCGGTAGCGTCAACGGTTCTTTACCCAACGCTAACCGCGCTGCATTCGTTCCCGCCAGCCAACCACCGGCAGATGCTGCGGTATAGCCTTCAGTACCAATCAACTGCCCAGCTGCAAGTAATGTCGGACGTTGCTTAAATTGCAAACTTGCAGACATCAACTGTGGGGCATTAATAAACGTGTTGCGGTGCATCACACCCAGCCGGACAAACTCGGCATTTTCCAAACCGGGAATTAGCTGAAATACTCGCTTTTGTTCGCCCCAACGCAGATTAGTTTGAAATCCTACCATATTCCAAAGTTGACCGGCTTTATCTTCTTGCCGCAACTGCACCACCGCGTAAGGACGTTCCCCAGTGCGGCTATCTGACAATCCTACAGGCTTCACCGGACCGTAACGCATGGTATCTTCTCCCCGTCGTGCCTGTTCTTCAATGGGCAAACAAGCTTCAAAAAACTTCGCCGTTTCCCGGTCAAAATCTTTCAATTCGGTTTGTTCAGCTTTGCGGAGTTCTTCCCAAAACCGCAAATACTGTTCTTTATTCATCGGACAATTGAGATAAGCAGCTTCCCCTTTGTCGTAGCGCGATGCCATAAAAGCAATATCGCGATTAATCGATTCTCCCACAACAATCGGGCTAGCGGCATCAAAAAAGCTGAGATATTCCATTCCGCTGAAACGTCGCAAATCTTCCGCTAAGTCGGGACTGGTTAATGGACCGGTTGCTAAGACGACAATTCCCTCTGGAATCGCTGTAACTTCACCACGACGAAATTCAATTAAAGGATGTTTCGCTAAAGTTTCGGTTAAATCTTGGCTAAATTGTCCTCTATCTACAGCTAGCGCACCACCAGCGGGAACGGCGTGTTCATCAGCTTTGGAAATGACGATAGAATTGAGTTGACGCAATTCTTCATGCAATAGACCCGCAGCGCGATCGCTTGCCATTGCCCCAAAGGAATTACTACACACCAACTCCGCTAAATGTTCTGTATGATGTGCTGGACTAAAGCGTTTCGGTCGCATTTCCCAAAAAATCACCGGGACTCCCGCAGACGCTATTTGCCACGCTGCTTCTGTTCCCGCTAGCCCACCTCCAATCACTTGTATCGGTTGTTGCATAGTTAAATCCTAAAAATTTCGTCTATTAATTAAAGCTCAACCAAACCTAAACTAATTTGAATAGCTTGATTAACTTGCTTCATTGTCGATTCTTCTAGTTTACCTAGTCGTTTTATTAGTCGTTGTTTATCCAGGGCGAAGTTAGAGTTACATCATGTTCGGTAAATTAGTTATTATTTGGCTTATCTGTGCAAAAATCAGAAAATCCTCTTTCCCTCTGCTCCCTACTTTCTGCCCCGCTGCGATCTTAATAATAAGTCTTTAACCGAACACGATATTACATCTATTTTTTACTTACTGATACTCACAATGCGATTTGCAGCTTCTACCAAGTCGCTGGCAACAATTTCCGGTTGCGGATAAACAGCAAGGTAAGCCTTTTCTTCCTGAGTAATGAAGGCAGTTCGTAAGCCAGCAGTTGCTGCACCCATAATATCCCAAGCATGAGCCGCAACCATCCAAACTTCACCTCCACTGTCCTGTTGTGCTAAAGCATAAACATCTGGGTGTGGCTTGGTTTTTTGAATGGCATCGCAGGAAAGAATGCGGTCAAAGAACGGTAGAACATTGGCTTGGTCCAGCAGCTTGCGAGTGGACTCCTCACTACCGTTAGTTAAGGCAATCAATCGCCACCCTGCACTTGCTAAGTGTGAAAAGCACGCCCTAGCACTTGTCTGTAGTTCTAGTTCGTTAAACGCATCAATCACCCGCGATCGCTGCTCTGAACCTGCCTCAATTCCCAATAATGCAAGCGATCGCGGTAGTTCTGCCTCCAAGATGTTTTTCAATGGCTGGTAATGACCTGCGTGGGAAAGAGCAAACGCATCTCTTAAGGTTTGAGCGTACCAAAGTTGCATTGCCTGGGGTGACGCACCCAGTTCTATTAATCTCTTCAGCGGCTTATCCAAACTGAAGCAGGTGCCGATTATATCGAAAGCAACAGTTCCTTTAGTAGTCATTCTGACTCCTGACTTCTGACTTCTTCTCAATTAATTTCGTAATCATAGTTCCTTGTGTGTATCAATTTGGGAACCACGCGCAAAGTTTCGCAGTTGACGCAGGCGAATCTGACGCAACGCTTCACCTACCACTGCCACAATGAAAACACCAGTCATAATTGTTACAATACTGTCTATAGTTGGTTTGAAGCCGCCTAATGCGACGAGTAGCGTTGTGGCAGCTGCTGGAGGATGGGATGCATGAAGTAGCAAACCTGTCAACATATTCAACATCCCTGCTAAAACTGCTGCCCATACACGCACAGGGGCAAGTTGTGCAGTTCCCAACACACTCGGCGCATTATCGGCTCCCAGCAATTTTACTGCTAACAATCCCGCAAAAAGCCCCAACAAATGCCCGACAACAACGTTGTAGAACTTGGCGCTTGGCTGGTCTGGCTGTTCTGCTTGGAGAAATGCTGTGGGTCCGAGACTGGGAAAAATCAAAGGTTGATGTACCGCTAGTCCTAGCAATCCCACTAACAGCATCAGTCCACCGGAGGCAAAAGGTGCCCAGATATAATCAGGAACTGGATTTGGTCGGATTGGTGAAGTGGCGTTCTGAGGACTTTGCTGTTGCCTAGTCATGCTATGAACCTACGCTACAACTAACGTTTGCGGCGCAGCTTGCTGGATACGAGACATTAACCAAGCAACTTGTCGTTTGGTTTGACCGCTACAAGAAACACAAGTTGCTTCTAGTTCTTTGTCGCGTAGTGCCTTCGCCGCTTGCAGCAGCACCATCCAGCACAGTTGCACTTCGTTTGCTAATAGCCACAGGTCGTGTAAATTCCGCAAGAGGGCAAGACTACCTGTACGAGGTTCCTTAAACAACACTTGGGTAAGGCGTTCGGGTTCGTCGCTTTTTTCTTCGGCGTAACGCTCAATCAGCGGTTTGAGTGACTCAATATTAGCACGCGACCAGGAGGCAAGAAGTTTACAAGTTTGGGTGATATCAGGTTCATCACCGTGATGTGAGGCAACCATCATCAATGCATTACTTAATTGTTGCTCGCTGTGATGAACCAATCCCAAATAATTTCCAACGTGCATTTCAACCCTCCACTTTCCGGATACGAACAGCCGCGTATTTAAAGTGGGGTTGTTTACTTACGGGGTCCCACTCAGTGATAGTTAATTCGTTAGCAGCACGGCTACGCCCTGGGTCATCCCAGTAACCGTAATGGAAGGGAATAAATAGTGTCCCCTGTTTGATATCACCTACCTTTGCAGGTTCTATCACCTTGCCTCGACGCGATTCAACTGCGACAAAATCGCCATCAGCAATACCGTACTTATCCGCATCCTCTTGCGAAATCTGCACAAACGCATCGGGAGCAGCGTTGTATAAATTCTTCGACCGCCCCGTCTTTGTGCGTGTGTGGAAGTGATACACCAGCCGTCCGGTTGTCAGCCAAAAGGGATATTCATCATCCGGTTGCTCGTGCGGGGGCAAGTAATCGGCGGGTTTAATCAAGGCGCGACCCTTGGGGTCATTTGCTCGATATTCTTGTTCCGAAACACCTGCACCTGTATCAAAATCCTGTCCGTAGGTTTCGCAGTAATCAGCAGCAGTCGCGAAGATGTTGTCGGTATAAAGGTTATTCACACCGTCGGGAAATTTTTCGTTGCAGGGCCATTGGATACCAGAACCACCTGTAAGTTTGGCGTAACTCAAACCTGTATAATCGCAAGGGCGATCGCGAGTACACTTCTTCCAAGCTTCAAACGCACCTTCTGGGTCACTCCATTTAATTAAGGGTGCGCCATCCTTGTCGCGAAAGTCCATGCGCCGTGCATAATCGAGGAAGATATCAAAGTCGGAACGCGCTTCACCAGGGGGTTCGACTGCTTTGTGGGAAATATGTACCGTGCGTCCGGCGTTGGTGTAACATCCAGTTTTCTCACCCCAAATCGCCGCAGGTAAAACCACATCCGCGTACTCGGTAGTTTCTGTTAAAAAGGCATCCTGAACAATCACAAACAAGTCATCCTTACCCAGAATACTGCGAATCCGGGAGAGATCTGGCATCGAAACAGCGGGGTTCGTAGCTTGAATCCAAAGGAGTTTGATTGAACCCGTCTCGCAATAACGGAAAATCTGCATTGCGTGGGTGGGTGGACTCCAGTGCGGAATAACATCCACATCGACATTCCACAGACGCGCCAATTCTGCTATATGGTCGGGATTTGCCCAGTTACGGAAACCAGGTAAGTCGCCATCAGCACCACATTCACGGGTATTCTGCGCCGTTGGCTGTCCGTTCATTTGCAGAATGCCACACCCATCTTGTCCAATCAAACCCCGAATTATATGGAGATTATTCACCTGCACGGCTGCTGCTGTCGCTTGCATTGACTGATACACCCCTTGCAGTACTGTCGATACAAGCGTTTTTGCCGTTCCCAAAATTTCTGCTGCTTTTCGCAATTCCTGTGCAGGTACTTTAGCGACTTGTTCCACCCGTTCTGGAGTCCAGCACGAGACTGTCTGCTTGAGTTTTTCAAAGCCAATTGTGTGCTTGTCGATGAACTCGCGGTTGATTTGTCCTGCTTCAATAATCAAATTCAGCAAACCATTCATTACCGGGACATTCGTGCCCACTTGCGGTGCTAAATGCACATCTGCTTCACTAGCAGTAAAGGTGCGACGGGGGTCAATTACAACCAGCTTGGGGGGATTGGGACCCCGTCGCCGGTCTAAAATCCGCATCCACATGACAGTTTGCTGCGAAGCAATGTTATGCCCAATGTGCAAAATTGCCTCTGTAGTATCAATGTCGTGGTATCCGCCAACTTGCCCATCAGAACCGAAGGACTCCTTGAGTGCTGCCCCAGCTGTCGCTGTACAAAGACGGGTATTGCCGTCCATGTGAGGTGTACCCAGTCCGGCTTTGCCGATGACACCGAGGGTGTAATACTCCTCAATAAACAGTTGTCCGGTGGTGTAAAAGCCAATTCCAAGGCTTGTGTGTTGGTCAATAATCTCTTTGGAACGCCCTACAATCAAACCCATTGCTTCGTCCCAGCTTGCTGGTTCTAGCTTGCCGCTACGACGAATCAGCGGCTCTGTCAAACGGTCTGGGCTGTTGTTTGCCTCCCATCCATGCAGCCCCTTGGGACCAAGCCGACCTTGGTTTACCGCATCGACTGCGCGACCACGAACGCCAACGATTCGACCATCCTTGACACCGATATCCATACCGCAGCCATTTGAGCAGAGGACGCAGGCTGATTGTATCCAAGAGTCTGGTTCTTCTAGAGTGCGCTCATCAACTCGTACAGACCAGTTATCAATGTAGGGAGTGCGTTCTCCCCAAATGTCAGCAATACTATCGCGAGTCTGGCGCATAATTAATTTTTATCACGATTGTTTAGAGTAGATGGAATCTGTTGTTGCTTTTATAGGGATGTTATAGCAAATGAATTGTTGGGGATTTCTGTTTGTAAGTGAAATCTTAAAAAAATCAAGAAGTACGTGATATAACAAGTTGAAAAATCTCCACAATTCTATTCTCTTAAACAAGAAAAGCTATTAATTCGCTAAATAAAAAAGATTTTTATAGCCCAAAAAACTATTGTACTAGGTCAAAACTTTAGCGGTTTTCAAGTTGAAACTTCTCTATCTTCAGATTGAATAAATATTAAAATATGATGTTTTTTAAAATACAAATTAGGGTTTATACCAATTCTCGATGAAGTTGCACCCTCACTTTCAATAAAGGGAATTCCTAAAAATAACGGCGCACAGTATGCAAAAATCAGTCTTGACAGAAACCTTGGTTAATGTGTGAACGAAAGAATCAGAATTGATCGTTTGAGTGATTTTCCGCGAATCAAAGCGATCGCCTGTCATGTAACAGCATTCGCTCATTCAAAATGAATACAGCGTAAGCTTTTCAGTGATTTGGGATGGTAGCTTTATTTCCGCCACACTGTACTAGATAAACTTCTCCCCGTTAAGGAAGGGCTAGCTTTCGCTTTGCTGCCTGGGTTCTTCCTCAATTACGCTCCCAGTATAAAGCTAAGAACGCGATCGCGTTCAGAGATTGCGAATAGACCCGAATTGCAATTGTTCTCGCAGCTTTTGTTTGGTGAATTTCGTTAATGTAATGTTGAATTGCTTCATGGATGAAACGACTGCGATCGCTTGCCAAAGCATACTCCGTAGAGTTGTTTCAAGGTTTCACTCGCTAGTGTCACATTGATGCGGTGATATATATATTAAGCACCCACACTGTTGATGTGTATTATTAGTGTATCACATATCAAGGTTCGCCATAGGCGATCGCCGATTATAATAAAACTTCAGCATCATGAATTCCTCCAATTTAAAGTGAGAAAATTAACTGTTTCTATCGCGATACAAACGCAACACATAAGCACCAGCTGGAGTTTCTCTAAAAGCGCTAATTTTTGACGCAAACGAATCGGGTAACTCTTGCAATGGACGCGGCTTTATCGGGTGTTCTGGTGGCGATATCACGGGTGCAGCAAGCGCGGCAAAAGTGATATCTGCGGCGGAAAAGTTCTCTCCAACTAAATAACTACGTCCATCTGCTAACAACTCATTTACTTTCTGAAAAACGCTGTTAATTTGTTCATAAGCTTGTGCCGCAGACTCGGAATTAATATTAAATGCTTTGCGAACAACCGGACGCATTAAAGGATAAACGATAGGAAATAATGCCTCTTCAAAAAAAGGAACGCCTTGAGTCCATCTTTTTTTGAGAAACTGGGAATCATTTATCGTATAAAAGTAACCCCAACGACGTGTAGCTGGTCCTAGTTGTTCATCAAATAAATCTTCTAGTTCTTCTACTTTTTGCCGCAATTCGGTATCAGTAGGGTAAAGTTTGGCGTTGTCCGGGACAATTTTATCTAGATATTGTAAAATATCAGTTGAGTCAGTAAAAATGCCGGATTCCGTTATTAAAACCGGAGTAGATTTTCCGCCAACACGATTAGTTGCAAGTCGATAAAATGGCGGCATGTGCGCTTCTTCGACGTAAGGAAGTTTTAGTTTTGTCAATGCCCAACGTGCTTTTTCGCAATAATGACTCACGGAAATTGTAATCAGACGGAAAGGTTTTTGTTGCATTTTATTTTGGGATTTAGGGTTTCAGGACAATCGGTTTGTCAAAAATAACAACATTAGATATTAAATTCATGATTCCTGGTAGAGACGTTCCAGTGGAACGTCTCTAGCAATGACGTTACGCGCTTTACGTCTCTACAAATATTCAACAAAATTTAGGTAGAATAAAATCGCAGGTTATTTATATCTGCAAGTATGTTTCAATGTAATTATTCAAATGCTTGATGACTCTTTCCATGTGAATCGAATCTTGGTATAACTTGGTCATCATTACAGCTCCTTCAAGTGTGGAAATAATGATAGTTGCAACTTCATCAGCATCAACATCTGAGCGAATTTGTTTTCTTTCAATACCTTTTTGGATAATTAGGCAAATCATATCCCGCCAAGAATTCATCGCTTGTTGAGTGCGATCGCGCAACTGAGGATGAGTATCATCACTCTCAACCGCAGTATTCAGTAGCGGACATCCTCCTTTGATGATAGGATTATCTATATTGCTGCGAAATACATGAATAATTGCTTGCAAGCGTTCGATTGCATGGCGTTTGCTTCGCAATGCAACTCGATAATGCTGTTTGATTTGAGCGATCGCATAATCAAAAGCCAATAACGCTAGTTCATCTTTGCTTTTGAAGTGGTTGTAAATTCCCCCTTTCTGCAATCCTGTCACCCGCATGATGTCAGAAATCGACGAACCAGCATACCCTTGCTGATTAAACAGTTCCGCTGCTGACGCGAGAATTTTTTCTTTGGTTTCTTCGCCTTTAGACATGAAATATATCCGACCGATTGGTCTTTTTAACTTTACCAGGATGAAAGCTTTAAGTCAAGAACCGTCACGATGTCGCAATACAACGCACAAAACATATCGTAGGTAGCGATAATTCATGAATTATCGCACTCGTAAATTAAGGAACTGGCAGGTTTTTTGCGTAAGTCTTAACAACGTCTTTACACCGTCAGATTGCTAAGGGCTAATATATAACAGTCCTATCTGCATTCATTGAAAAAGACTTGAGTTAACTAACCGCACAGAGAAGTTTGAGCGGAGGAAACCTCCGCTCAAACCTTCTCAATCGCGGAGACGCTTCTCTACGAGACGCTTGGCGTTCACGAAGTGTGCCCGCAAGGGCTTTACGCGAACGGTGGGACACAAAGGACACGGAGGAAAGAAAAGAGAGAAATTTTCACGCTATTATTTAGGATTGTTATAGTTATGAGAGAAACAATCAAAGAACTTGTCAGCTTATGTTAGATTGGCGTCTTGCTCGGGAAGTTGGTTATTATAAATTTTTCTTTAGATATCCAATCAGACAAATTTGCAAGCGAATTTTAAAAATTGATAATACCATCAAACTGAAGAATCAAATTGTCATGCAACTTCCGCGAGATAGTCGCTTTGGTACAGAAGTTTTTTTAAATAATGGATTTGTTGATTGGGGAAGCGAAGAATATTTAATTAAGCATTTAGAAGAAGATAAAACTTTCTTAGATGTCGGTGCGAATATTGGCTACTATTCTTTACTTGTTGCTCCTTATTGTCGTAGCGTTTACGCTTTTGAACCAGATCCCAGAAGTATTGATGCTTTACAAAAAAATGCTTTACAAGTTGACAATATTATTATTGTTCAAGAAGCGGTTTACTCAGAAGTTGGAGAAATGCAATTTAATATCGCTGGATTACCTGAGTTTAGCCACCTGAAAAAAACTTTTGAAACTGTTGGTTGTGTAAACGTTAAAGTTAATACACTTGATAACTTTGCGCTCGTTAATCCTCAATTAAAGGTGACAGCAATCAAAACTGATGTTGAAGGTGCTGACTTTGATGTGTTGCTGGGAGCGATAAATTTAATTACACGAGATCAGCCGTTAATTTTATCCGAAGTTTTTCCGGATAAACGTTTATTTAAATATTTACAGTCATTAAATTATCTAATTTTTGCCTTTGTGAAACCTAAAGAGAAATCTTTCAGACATACAAAGGCAAAATTTGTACAGATAACAGAACAACCAAAAAACTTTCGTCCGAAAATGATATTTTTAGTTCCTAATAGACTACACCAAGCATTTTTCAAGTTGATAGATAATAACTAAGCTAAGGGAGAAATCTTTCCGAGGAAAGTAAGAGCAGTAAAATAGAAACGAATCGAAGCAACTTTTGATGCGATCGCCCGTAAGAAACTACCTTAAGGTAGATAATTGCCAAAAAACAAGCTTGATTTAGCAGCATTTTTCCCGCTATATTAGTAAAGTGCGTGATAAAAATCTCTCGAAATGTAAATTTTTTTTATCAATTTGATAATGCACAATATAATTTGAAGCGATCGCCTCGGAAAAGACCAAGTGAACGGAGACGAGTTTGTTAAGCAGATTCAAGACTTGCAGAAACGGATGGCTGAACTACAACTTAATGCCAGCCAATTACCGTTACAGCAACAAAGTCAGTTTACTCAAGACCTTGAGAGATTGACTAATACTTTAAGAGAATTGCAGGTAACAGAAGAAAGCATCCGACTTTTGCTGTCTGCGGTGCAGCAATCGAAAGATTCGATTATCATTACCACTGCCTTACTCGATCCACCGCATCCAAAAATAGTCTTTGTCAATCCAGCTTTTAGCCAGATGACTGGTTACAAAATTGAGGAAGTGCTGGGCAAATCTCCACGTTTGCTGCAAGGTCCAAAAACAGATCGTGCCATTTTAGACGATCTGCGTCAACATCTGTCTGACGGAGAACCTTTTCACGCAGAGGCAATCAACTATCGCAAAGACGGCAAACATTTTTATATCGAATGGCATATTACCCCAATTCGTAATATCAACGAAACAATCACGCATTTTGTAGCGATTCAACGAGATATTACCGCTCGCAAACTGATGGAGCAAGAACGCGATCGCCTCCTCGAGCAAGAGCAAGCTATTCGTTCGGAAGCAGAAGCGGCAAATCGCATCAAAGATCAATTCTTAGCAATGCTTTCCCACGAATTGAGAACTCCTCTCACCCCAATTCTTGGTTGGTCAAAGCTGCTGCAAACAAAAAAGCTACCGGAAAAGAAGCTTCAAGAAGCACTGGTAACAATTGAAGAACATGCCAAACGTCAAGCGAAATTGGTGGACGATCTGCTCGATGTCTCGCGGATAATCCGGGGGAAATTAACACTTAATTTAACTGAAGTCACATTAGTTGCACCGATCGCTGCTGCTTTAGAAACGGTTCATTTAGCAGCTGAGGCAAAGTCAATTCATATTAAGACGATGCTTGACGTAACGGTGGGACAAGTAATGGGGGATGCAGGCAGACTGCAACAAGTGTTCTGGAACTTGCTTTCAAATGCCATCAAATTCACCAGCGAGGGGGGTTGCATTACTATAGAACTAGAACGAGTCAATCGCTATGCTCAAATCGTAGTCAAAGACACAGGACAAGGTATTGATACAGACTTTTTACCATTTGTCTTTGACCGTTTCCGGCAGGAAGATAGCTCAATCACGCGCAAATTTGGCGGTTTGGGGCTGGGATTGGCGATTTCTCGGCAAATAGTCGAAGCGCATGGAGGAACGATCGCCGCAGAAAGTCCTGGTATTGGAGGAGGGGCAACTTTTACTGTTAGATTACCCCTAATGACGACTTCCCAAAAGACGAACTCAGAGCTTGAACCTTCTGTACCATCTTTAGATTTGAGCGGAATAAAAGTATTGGTAGTAGAAGACGATGACGGGACGCGATCGTTTGTTGCCTTCGCACTCGAACAGTATAACGCTGATGTAATTGCAGTCGCATCAGGTCAAGAAGCGCTTTCAGCACTAGCACAATCAAAGCCAAATATACTAGTAATCGATATTGGGATGCCCCAAGTTGATGGCTATACTTTAATGCGTCAAATTAGGTCTAGCACAAGCGAGCAACAACGAAAAATTCCGGCGATCGCCCTGACAGCTTACGTAGGGGAACATGACCAAAAACAAGCACTTGCAGCTGGTTTTCAAATGCATGTCCCCAAGCCAATTGAGCCAGCAGAATTAGTTGCAGTTATTGCCCAACTAACTGACAAAAAGTAAGTAGAGAAGTCTACCAAGCCAACTTTTGAAAGACTATGAGATCCCCGACTTCGTAAAAATTGTCGGGGATCTGGCGATCGCAAAGAGTGCAGACTTTGATTGCCAGACTACTAGAAAAGTAGGGACTTATTTAACAGTAAAGTAAGCTTCTAATGCCTCAGAACCGCCAATTAACTTACCATCAATAAATACTTGGGGAACTGTTGTTGCACCTGTAACCGCTTTTAAAGAGCGTGTGGAAGCATCTTTACCTAAAACGATTTCTTCGTAATCAATATCATTCTGCTTCAGCATATCCTTAGCACGAGCGCAGAAAGGACAACCCACTTTTGTAAACAGAGAGACAGCTTTGGGCTTTGCAGCTTCGGGGTTGATGTAATTGAGCATTGTCTCTGCATCCGACACTTTAAACGGATCTCCTGGTTCGTCTGGCTCAATAAACATCTTTTCCACCACGCCATTCTTCACTAGCATCGAATAGCGCCACGATCGCTTACCAAAACCTAAATCTGCTTTATCTACTAACATTCCCATGCCTTCAGTGAATTCACCGTTGCCATCGGGAATTACAGTCACATTATTTGATTCTTGATACTTTGCCCATTCGTTCATCACAAAGGCATCATTGACGGAAATACAGATAATGTCATCCACGCCGTTTTCTTTAAATACTTTAGCTAACTCGTTGTAACCAGGTAAATGCGTAGATGAACAAGTCGGTGTAAAAGCACCTGGTAACGAAAAGACAACCACTGTCTTATTAGCAAATAAATCATCGGTGGTAACATTCACCCACTCGTTGTTCACACGAGTACGGAAGGTAACTTGTGGTACTTTTTGTCCTTCGCGATTAGACAACATGAATTTGGCTCCTTGAATAGCAGTTCAGATTAAGCGTACTCATAATGATTATGACATGTCAAGCGTGCTAAAAACCCAGTTTTGCAAAAAACTAGGTTAAAAAAGGAAATTCAATGAAATTAAGATATTTTCACGCTTTGAGAAACTTCATCGATAAATGGGGCGATCGCCTCAACAAATTCAGCGGTAGACTCATATGGTGGGACATTTCGTCCAGTCATTTTAATTCCTTTACCTTGAGGTAAACTAGCGAGATAGTCAGCCAAGCGTTCTTGTGGTGATTCATTTTTACCTGCTTGGCTGATGCTAGAAGCAGTTTCGCCGACAACTACCAAAGTTGGTTGTTTGATGGAAGCGATCGCCTGACTATAATCTTGTCGCCAAAATCCAGCTAAAAAAGAAAACACCGCATAACGAGTTTGGGTATTTTCTGCACCTGCAATTAAAGTATTTAACCATTCTTCATCGACAGCATCGCTCTTAGCAAAAAGTTGGCGAATTGAGAAAGAACGTAAAAACTCTTTACGTCGCGCATAGCGATAAAATAGATTACCAAAAGGTGAATCTAACAAATTCCAAGTTAATTTTTGCTGCCATTGAGGTGATTGTTTCGTAATTACAGCCCAAGCTGGAGGACCAGAAAGCACAAGTCCAGCAATTAAATTTACTTCTGTTTTAACCAATTCTATAGCAACAGGAAATAAAGCACCTTGCACCACTAAAATTACAGGTTTTTGCACCACTGTTTGTAAAAAGTGTTGCAACTGTTTCGCCCAATCACTCGGAGTATAAGCCACATGAGGTTTATCACTTTCACCGCATCCGAGTAAATCAGGATTGTAAATTATATTGCGATGATCTGAATTATACCATTCGCGGCAAAATCGCTGCCAAAATTGCCGCGATAACCCAACACCAATAGGATGAATTAAAAGCAGGGGAATACCTTCTGGCGTTGCATTAATTGGCTGATGAATTTCATAAGCGCAGCGGTAATTCTCCCAAGTGTAAAATTGGGTGGGAGATGCTGTTGTTGAAGATAATTGTTGCATACCCAACCTTAATTGAATATCTACTAAAAAATCATTTGTGGATGAATCAATTGATATCCGGCATCTTTTATCTTTTGATTCGACACTTTCGCATTATACGGACGATTACTGTCTCTTGAAGAATCCCATTGAACTGAAGGTAAATTGTGTTTTGCAAACAAATTGTCAAGCAATTCTCGACTTTTAAGATGTGCGTCATCAACCAAGTTATAAATACCTTGTAAGTTGTGTTGACGGACAAACTCGATCGCACCAACGATATCATCAAGGTGAATCCAATTAGTTACATCATTACCATCGCCGGGACGGGTTGTACCAGCAGCTCGACCAAATATTTTCACCAATTCCCTATCTGGTCCATAAATTCCTCCCAATCGTAAAATACAAACCCGGAGATTTTCGCTTTCTGCTGATAGCAGCACATCCTCAGTTTGACTGAGAATTTCTCCATTGGAATTAGCAGGTGCAACAGGTGTTTCTTCCGAAACCCAAGCACCGTTTCTGTCACCGTAAACTGCATAACTTCCTGTATATATCAGATGACGTACACTAGAAATCTGCCGCAAGGCGGAAACTAAATTTCTGGCGGTGTGGAGATAAGTTTCTTCGTAGACATTGGCACTTTTTGCGCCAATACTCAACAGTACAACCTCTTGATTTTGCAATACCGATTGTAGAGCTTCTGAGTCATTTCCTGAGACTACTACAACCTTTTGGGCTACTGATTGAAGTGCTGGAACACGCGACTGAGTAGTTGTAGTGGCAGTGACAATAAAAGATGAATTTTGTTGCCAATATCGAGCGATCGCATAACCTACATAACCACAACCAATGATTGTAATATTCATCATACTTTAGGTAGAAATTTTGTTAGTTGTTAGTTGTTAGTTGTTAGTTGTTGGTTGTTAGGTGGAGCGTTGTCAGTTGTGAGTTGGAGCGTTGTAAAAAAGTACTCCTACCCATTACCCACTACCCATTACCCACTACCCAATTATTTTGCTAATTCTCCTTCTAGTGTGGCAATTAAATCTGGTGAATATGGCTTTACACTACTTTTAAATCGAGCTACTACCTCACCAAGCTTGTTGACTAAAAATTTTTCAAAATTCCAAGAAATCGGTCCGGTTGGTTCTACAGCATTAGTGAGTCGCGCATAAAGTGGGTGCTGCTGCGAACCTTTAGCATGAACTTTATCAAATAACTCAAAAGTAACGCCATAGTTGCTTGTGCAGAATTGGACAATTTCTTCATTGCTTCCTGGTTCCTGCTCACCAAAATCATTACAGGGGAACGCGAGGATACGTAACCCCGCATCTCGATACATTTGGTTCAATTTTTCCAGTCCCTCATATTGGGGGGTATAACCGCACATAGAAGCGACATTGACAATCAGGAGTACCTTACCAGCGTACTCATTTAGTCGCTTTTCCTCGCCGTTGATGGTTTTGACTGTAATATCAGAAATTGTGCTGCTCATGTTAAATTTGATTTTTAGGGAATATTGCCAAGTTTCCCATATTGCAGGTCATGAATGACAATATAACTTACATCAGAGAATGAAAATAATCGCTTTTTATGTCCTAAGGCATATTGGTTTAAGAAAACAACTAAGGCGATGTAAACCTCTGGATATACTAGCGTAGACATGGCAAAACTAGAAACTGTGACTAATAGCTAGTAAGGAATTTCCGCAGATGTCGTGCTTAGAGATTTGTGCGGTCATGAAGAAGGCGATCGCTTTTGTTATACTATGTGCCAATATCAGATTTGCTATGCTTAAAAATAGCGCCGTGTTTTTCTACTATAATTTGGTAACTAATCGATAACCCTAAACCTGTACCAATTATGGTAGGTTTGGTGGTGAAAAAATTTCAAATATCTTTGCTTGATTTTCTGGAAATTCTAAAACCGTTGTCTGTAATCTTAGCGATCGCCCAATTTTATTATAAGCCTTGTCTGGTGATGACTAAAAAAAGGATGTTCGCCTTGGTCTGGTGACAAAAGAAGGATAAAAAATGAAAAAATAAATTGAAACAAGCTCCTATAATTTATTTCTGGAAAAAGACAAAGATATAAACCGATAAAAAAAAGGGGCTGCCAAGATATAAATCTTAACAATAATGATAATTATTCTCAAAATCAGTTAGTAGAAATTGCTCCAAGTCATGATATTGCCCCTTCCAAAATCCATGCTGTTTCAGCACACCCCGACTCTGAAAGCCCAACTTGGACAATAGTTTCTTAGAAGCAATATTATCCAACATGACTTCGGCAGTAACACAGCGCAAGCGCATCTCATCAAACGCGAATTGGAGAATAGTTTGCAATGCCTCCGTCATAATGCCTTGTCTCCAATAGGTGCTGGCAAGTTCATAACCCACATCAGCACCGATTGCTTGTTGATTCCATGTAAAGCCACAGGAACCAATTAAGATATTGTCTTGCTTGTGCGTAATTCCCCATCGTATTCCACGTCCCATTTCAAATCGTTTAGTCCGTCGCTCAATGACACCAAATGCCTCCTCGATAAGAGTGAAGGTATCAAGATCATGAAATTGAGTTACTTTTGGGTCAGAAAACACAGCAAAGACGGCTTCAGCATCCTTTGAGGTTTCTTGACGTAGAAAAAGACGTTCTGTCTCTAGCTTTGGGAAAGAGGTCAATAAAAAATCTGTGTTCATTTTTATGAGTTATATAAACCCGTTACAATCAAGTGTTGGTAGTTAATTAATCAGTACATTCAAAGAAAGTTTCATAGCTCGAATTTAAACGAGAGAAAACAAGTTGTTATTGCTAATTTTCAATAAATCTAACTTCGTAATTAGGGAAAATACGTAATTGGTGATAGCATAAATTAAACTATTTAAATTGATTAGGCATGAATTGTGCCATCAGGCATAATTGCGCCAGTCAAATTAGCACCAATTAGTTTTACAAGCAGGCGATCGCCAGAGCGAATTCTTGCTCCTGTAAAGTCGGCTCCCCGTAAATCTGCTCCACTGAGATCCGCTCCAATCAAGTTCGCATTCCGCAAATTAGCTTCTCGAAGATCGGCTAAAAGTAAATTTGCTCGAAACAAATTTGCCTCCGACAAATTGGCACCTCTAAGATTAACTTTGTGCATAAAAGTATCGCTGAGATTAGCACCATTCAAGTTAGAGTAACTCAGGTTTCTGCCAGATAAATCTTTGTTGCTCAAATTTGCCCGACTATAGTCTTTGCCACTCAAGTCTGAGCTTTTCTTTGGTGGTTGCTGAGTTGGTTCGGAAGACTTTTTTGGTTGAGAAGGTGATGAAGTTTGTGAAACTTGATACTTTGCCTTAAAAGAGCGCAATTTATCACGAGCTTCATTAATTGCTTTCAGCTTATCTTGTGCTTTTTGTTGCAAGCGGAGATTATCTAAGGGAATGCGATCGGGATGCCACACAAAAACCAAATCTTTGTAAGCTTGGTTTACTTCCTCCAGTGTTGCTCCGGGTTCTAATTCCAATACTCTATAGTACCGCTCCAGCTCGCTCATAAGACGTTTTGATGGAAAATCAAGTTAATAGTGAAGTGATGCAACCCTTTATTTGCTTAATTTGAGCGCAAATTTATGTTTTGTTGGGTAGATAACGGTATATTCCGCCATTTTTTACCGCCATCCGTGAGATTTTTAGCAACTTGACGCTTCTTGATATCTCACGCAAGCGGCAGGAGTTTTCTGCCCAACAAAACATACTTGTATGCTACCTGACGCAGTGACATAATTTTCTTTAATGCATAAGAAATAATACTAGCGACTGGTACAAACAGAGGGTTATTTCCCATTTTCTATTCCTTATTTCCTATTCCCCGTTTCTGATAACGCTATTTCTTTGGAAGTTCCGAGCGCTGGTAAGCGTCGCTCGGACTTCTCTCCATCGGACGATACCTCTCCAATACGCACCAAGAGGAACCTGATAAATCTCAATCAACAGCCAAACAATAATTGAGAAATGCAGCAAAAAGGTTAAGCAAGTCCAGATAGAAGGCAACCAAGTAATCGGAGCATGTGGATCTAAAGGAAAATTGTAAGCGACTATGCCGATGATAATAGTCGGAAAAAGCACAAAAGCAACGGCACCTAGGGCATAACCCCAACCCAATTCCACACCTTCCAACTGAGTTTCTGTCCAATTAAAGCCATTCCACCGCCAAGTCAGCGGTGGTTGACGAGAAGGCATCTTCAGTTGCTGTTGTTCTAGATTGACGGTAAAAATCTCATGACAGAAGTCACAAGACATAGCCTCCATTAAATGCATGTCGCGAATCTTACCAACACGACAGACTGGGCAAGGGTAAACTCCTTGATAATTTAAAGGCACGGCTAATATTTTGGAACTAGGCATAATCAAACTTAAGGTGGGAGTGGGGAGTGGGGAGTGGGGGAGTGGGGGAGTGGGGGAGTGGGGGAGTGGAGGAGTGGGGGAGTGGGGGAGTGGGGGAGTGGGGAGTCGCAATCATAATTTATAATTTATAATTTACAACTTATAACTCCGCTCCTCCTAACTCATAACTTTGCGCCTCCTAACTTTTGTACAGACGTGGGAGTGTGGAACGTCTCTACCTAACTTCTAACTCTTTTTTGGTCTGGTGGGAGCCTTGACAAGGTTAGAAGCGCTGTGATAAGTTCTTTGTTAATGTAGTTTTACATGAAATTTCACAACAAAGCACCGCGCAAATGTTAAGCAGTAATTCCTACTTTTATTTTTGGTTTAGGGTGGTTCACCGGGGGTGAGTCAAGTTTCCCAGTGGAAACAGCCCGGTGAACCGCAGAGCGAACTCTGCGGTTTTTGTTTTTTTAGGAGATTTTCAGCGTGATGACTCATTTCGGTAGCTGGTTTTATGGTTTTTACTTTTGGCGCGGGGCAAGCACCGGGTGAATAGCGTCATGCTGATGTATCGAACGCGCCCGGAACTTAAAAGTTCTGGGCTTTTTTATTGTAAGGAGAATCTAAAGAGTGATTAATGCCAAACTTGCTTCACAATCTCATCCTCAGCACCAAACAATCGTCAAAGTCTCCGAAAAAGTCGCTTTTGGCGGCAAAGAACTGGTGATTATCGGCGGACCTTGCACGGTGGAAAGCTTAGAGCAAATGGAAACAGTCGCCGAAAAGCTTTCTGCTGCGCCCGTACAAGCTTTACGTGGCGGTGTCTACAAGCCGCGAACGTCACCCTACGCTTTTCAGGGAATGGGAGAAGAAGGACTGGAAATTTTAGCCGCAGTGCGATCGCGCTACAATATCCCAGTTGTCACCGAAGTTATGTCAATCTCGCAAATTGAAGCGATCGCCACCCATGCTGATATGCTGCAAGTTGGTAGCCGCAACATGCAAAACTTCGATTTACTCAAAGCTTTAGGACAAGCGGGTAAGCCAATACTCCTCAAACGTGGTTTAGCCGCGACAATTGAAGAATTCGTTATGGCAGCCGAATATATTTTAAGTCACGGCAACCCAAATGTGGTACTGTGCGAAAGAGGTATTCGCAGCTTTGATGATTACACCCGCAACGTCTTGGATTTAGGCGCAGTAGCGGCTCTCAAGCAAATTACTCACTTACCCGTAATTGTCGATCCTTCCCACGCCGTAGGCAAACGCGAATTAGTAGCACCTGTGGCGAAGGCTGCGGTAGCTTGTGGCGCAGATGGGTTAATTATCGAATGTCACCCAGAACCGGAAAAATCCGTTTCTGATGCCCGTCAAGCGCTGTCTTTAGAAGACATGGTGGATTTGGTAGATAGCTTAAGACTCGTAGCCGCCGCAGTTGGGCGGATTATACCAGAAGTAGGGGTAGGTTTCAAGCCTGCCCCTATTTTTTGTGCGGCTTGAATCTTCAGAAACCCGGTTTCTTAAAGAAACCGGGTTTCTAGGGGAGAGCGATCGCATCTTTACTTATCCACAGAAAGCGAGTTTTTCGTCATACTATGTTGAATACCGACAGCATCATTTACTGCATTACGAAGCTGAGACCATTGCTCATATTTGTCGATGCCAATTGTCACAATAATAGAGCGTCCCTGATTCACGGGTTCATACTCTGAACTTACAACATAAGCCTGACGAAATTCTAAGTCTGAAATTGGGTTTGTTTGTTCGGTCATAGTTTTGTTTTCTCAATCAATTGTTGTTCAATCGTTTAGTACCGGACGACTAAAGTCGCGGCTAAACGAACAAAGTCCGCCTACGCGGACTTAATATGTTGTAGCCTGGGTCGGCAGGCTTTGTTTGTGTGCCCGCGTTGCTCCCAGGCTTCGGTGCCTGCGGGCGATTTGGGATTAATTCGCTTTCACAGTGATTGTCACTGTTTTTGTTGTCCAGCCTCGATTTGAAGCCATAACTTGTGCTTCACGGGTAGGAGGTACTTCATCAGGATCGGCACTAATAGCTGACAAAAGTTTGTCAAGCGGATCGCCACTTCTTGGTGTGTTTTCGTCGTATTCGTCAAATGCTGCTTTTTTGGCTTTAATCGGTTTGTCCAAAGACGGTAATTCTAGCCAGCGAAACTTAGCAGATCCAACTGTCGCAAATACCTTTAAGATGTCTTTACCTTCTTTATACCCCTCTGCCAGTTTGAATCTTAAAGGAATCAATTCTTCTTGCTTCGGGTTAAAAGTAGCAAAAGGTGCCCCATCTTCTAAGATGTCAAGTTGAGAAATAGCCCAATCTGACTGAAGATCCATGACGACAACATTCAAATCTTGGTTAGACTCATTCTTGATATATAAAAATGTATTTTCTCCAGTTTGCAATGTTTGCTTTGTAGGGTCAGCTAATGGCTTTTTGTTTTTGTCAGTTAACTGAACTAGCAGCTTGTTGGTTAAAACGGAAAGATTTTCTAGTTCTTGTGCAGCCTGATATTTAGTCAGATGAACTAAGCGCTTAACTACGTTTTCCGCCGCATCCGCATCGCTTGCTAACAGCGCTGGTCGTAAATTGGGAAATGGCGTACCGTTGCGATCGCATATTTCATACTCGCCCGAAGCATTAATCGCTACTTGATAGTGTTCACCTTCATTTGCTAACTCTACCCAACCTTTGCCAGATTTGGGAATTGCAGCTTTGACTGCTGTCAGTGCTGTGGTTTGAATTTTCAGCAATTCTGACGGTAGCACTTGATTTTTTGGTAAATTTGTGCTATTGTCTTGCTTCTCAAACAGACGAACTCGTCGCACAAGTGCGATCGCAGCTGATAACATAATTGCCGGAGATGCTTGCTCAATATCTCCACGCAGCGAATCTGGGTCAATCGCAGCCCAAGCGTCACCGGGAGTAATATCTGCTGTAACTTGGGCGATCGCTAACGGCTTATTTTTCTCGCTAAAATCTGTTGTACCTGGTGCATAAATGGCAAATCTTGCTCCTTCACCGAGTCCCTGAGCGCTACCTGCATCTAATTGCACTCGATTTCTAGCAGTATCTACGTTGAGAACATTTACTGTATAATGTACATTTGCGTAACTTCTGCCAAAAACTTGACGTTCACCCTCGCCAAATAGCATCGGTGTTTGGGTTTGAAATTGACTTTGGACTTTGGCGTAAACGCGATCGTAAAGTAACTTATACGTCAAGTCTGGACTTGGATTAGCTAAAGTATCTAACATCCAGTAAGTAAGCGCTCCATTACTCTCCTTACCATTGAACACAGACTCATAAGCATACTCCGAAGGGCGACAAGCTGCTAACAAAACATAATCTCGCGATTCTGGAAGCCAATCACCTGCATTAGCTTTGCGAGCTGTTCCCTGTGTAAGTTCAAGCCAGTTATTAATTAATTCTTCACGCGATGCCACTAAGCTGTCTGTAGGTCGTGATGTCGTGTCTGGTTCTCCTTCCAGTCCTCGAATTGCCGTATCCCCTCGTGTAGTACCTCCAGAGTGACAGCTATCAAACACCACTGTGACAACTAACCCCTTATTCACCATCTTTTTCAGGAGTGTTGCAATTTCAACGTCTCGGAGATAGCGTTCGTTTGTTTTGGCAATATCCATCGGTACAAGCGCTTCATCAGGTTGTCCCTCACCCTTTAATTCTGGATAGATTGTCTTTGCACGCCCCCCATGACCAGAATAATGAATATAAACTTGGTCGTCTTTTTGCGCTATCTCAGTAATTGCCTGAAACTTGACAACGATATTTTCGTAAGTAGGCAATTGCTCTTTAGGTTCGGGTGGTTCCGTAGCACCGGTATTAGAAGATGTCAGCTTAAAAATTTGCTTTGGCTTCTGCGTCTTCTTGAGGTAATCTTCTACCCGTTTAACATCGCGTACACATCCTCCAAGGCTGGCATATGAACTTCCATCCGGTAATAGACCTGGTAGATAGTAGTCAATACCAATCAATAAAGCGTATAAGTTGGGTATTTGAGTTGTTTGTTCGGTCATGTTTGCTTTCTCATACGTTACACCTTTAAATTCATACAAGCTTGTTTTCCGAATTACGGAATTAAATCGTGTGAAAGACAATATCCCCGACTTCTTAAAGAAGTCGGGGATATGAAGCTCAAGCCTGCCCCTGGATGTTGAATATTTATAAATTATGAGTGATGCTAAATCCTGATTTATCACTTTTAAGTTTTAATTCAAAACTGCCTTAAGAGCCTCATCTACTTGATTCAAAGAATCTATTGCGATTTCAATCAGTTTATCTTGTTGTTTTTCTGAATCAGTTTCAACAGCATCATTTAAAGCTTGTATGGCATTTTCTATTTTTTTTGCATTATCAAGCATTCCTCCTTTTTTCAAAGCAGTGGCGGCATTTTTTAAATGTTCCATAGCTGTATCGAAATACTGCACTGCATCTGCATCGCTTTCAGCCTCAGCCGCATTGTTCATTGCTTCTAAAGCAGAGTCGAGATTTTCGTCAGCATCTTTGAGGTATTTGGTTTTAATGTCAGCTAGCAAGATTGAAGAGGTCGATTGATGATTTACGCTAACACTTGCTGCCATTGCTGGATTGGCAGATAAAAAACTAGCGATCGCTATATTGGATAGCAAAAATATTCCTAGGACTTTTTTGATTTTCATAATTCAAAACCCCGGTTTTTATTGATATAAACTCATGCCAATTAATCGAAAGTTCTGTAATAAAGTTGATTTGCTTTACTTTCAGAAACTTCTACAACTTGGCATAATTATTCTTTTATCGTCAATATAAAAACACTGGTTTATCGACTTTTTATATTTGTTCTGCAAATATACGGATATAACATTCGTAGTGAGCGCTTCAGCGCTCAATCCCTCATTATGAATATTAAAAAAGGATAGGTAAATTACCTATCCCAAAAATAATATATTTAGCCTATCCAGTAGAGACGTTTCACTGGAACGTCTCTATCAAGTTCCAGAAGTCCAAGAGTTGATGTACTCATGTTGATCTGGGGTTAGAGTATCAATTTCAATTCCCATCGCTTGCAATTTCAGCAAGGCAATGTTTTGATCTACTTCGGTAGGAATTGAGTGTAAACCAGCTTGCAGCTTACCTTTATTTTTTACTAAATATTCGGCAGCTAAAGCTTGGTTAGCAAAACTCATATCCATCACTGCACTGGGGTGTCCTTCCGCAGCAGCGAGGTTGATTAAGCGTCCTTCACCGAGAACGACAATTGATTTACCGCTGTTGAGGCGATATTCTTGGGTGAAAGGACGGACATTTTTAACTTCCGTTGCTTTTTGACCCAAGGTTTTCAGGTCAATTTCCAAATCGAAGTGACCGGAGTTACAAACAATTGCGCCATCTTTCATGACGTCGAAATGTTCGCCGCGAATGACGTGTTTGTTGCCGGTGACTGTGATAAACAAATCGCCAACGGGTGCAGCTTCCGCCATTGGTAGGACGCGGAAACCATCCATTACGGCTTCAATTGCTCTGATGGGGTCAATTTCGGTGACAATTACGTTTGCACCGAGTCCGCGTGCGCGGAGTGCGGTTCCTTTGCCACACCAGCCGTAACCAACTACGACAATGTTTTTACCAGCAAGCAGAACGTTGGTAGCGCGGATAATACCGTCTAAAGTTGATTGACCTGTACCGTAGCGGTTGTCAAAGAAATGCTTGGTGTCAGCATCGTTGACGTTCATCGCCGGGAATGTTAGCACACCGTCTCGGAACATGGCACGCAAGCGCACGATTCCGGTTGTGGTTTCTTCGGTGGTGCCAATCAAATCGGCGATTTGATGCGGACGTTGTTGAATTAAAGTTGCAACTACATCAGAACCATCATCAATAATGATGTTGGGACGGTGATCTAAGGCTATTTGGACGTGGCGGTGATAAGTGTCGTTATCTTCACCTTTGATGGCAAACACGGGAATGTCGTAATCGGCGACGAGACACGCGGCTACGTCATCTTGTGTTGAGAGGGGATTGCTAGCAATTAGCAGGGCATCTGCACCACCCGCTTTGAGAGCGATCGCTAAATGCGCTGTTTCTGTTGTTACGTGGCAGCAAGCTGAAAGGCGAATCCCTGCAAAGGGTTTCTCTTGGGCGAAGCGATCGCGAATTTGCCGCAATACTGGCATTTCGCGTCCAGCCCATTCTATGCGCTGTCTTCCCAAGGGAGCTAGGGCGAGGTCTTTAACCTCGTGCTTTAATCGGGGAGAAGTTGCGGTCATCAAAATTTCCTCAAAAATGTAAAAAGGTACGTAATACTCTACGTACTTTAATAGAGTATTCCATGATTAGCTATGCTTAGTTAATTTTAAGCAACTAATCAAGGCTTCTTTGCACTAGCTTGACGTTTGCCGGGAATAATGTCAACTTTATTTAGTTTTTCTTTGCCTTAACTTTATGTTTGATTGGGGCATTGGGAATTGGGCATGGGGCATTGGGCATGGGGCATGGAAAGAATTGTATTAGAACGCGCATCAGAAAAAGCGTCTTTAATTCCCATTGCCCAATGCCCAATGCCCCATGCCCACATTTTCTGTGTCATCTGTCTTAGGGCAGATGAAAAATGCAAAAAATAAGTCTTTAGATTATAAAGATTTGTCAAAATGAAACTTTAGACAGGTACATTTACCCAGACTGATTTTGCACGATGGCTGTAGGTTTAGCTTAAGGAGGTGTTGAGCGTGCGCTATAAATTTTTGGCTATGCCAGGTTACGCCATGCGAATTCTACGATATAACCGCCTTCAAAAGTTAATTTGGATTGCAGTTGGGGCGATCGCCACCTTTATGGTTGTCACTAATTATGATGTGCCAAAAGCTACGGCGCAGATACCGTTTTTACCCGATCTGCAATCACCCGAACTAGGAATTTCTGACACAGAAAAAACAATTGTCAATGACTCAGTTTATTTGGATGGTCGGCGTTTATTTCAAATAGCGGATACAAGAGCAAATCTTCCACAGCGTTTAGAAAATATCCAACAAGCTTTAGATACAATTAGCCAAAACTACTTTCAAACGCCTGATGCGAAGCTTAAGGTGCAAATTGACCACGCTGCAAACGGTTCACCGATTATTCGCGTCAATGGCAATTATCTGATGACGGTAACACAAGAGGATGCCAACATCAGACAACAAGACCCGGAAAGTTTGGCTGAAGAACTTAAGCAGCTGTTGCTGCAAAAATTACCACAGGCGAAACAAGAGCGAAAAACTGAGTTTTTAATTTACCAAGGTAAAATTGCTGGTGCAGCCGTACTGGGGATGATTGTCATCAGTTGGGGGATGTATAGGTGGCAATGTCGATCTAGAAATTCAGTACAGCCAACTCCCCCAACTTCACCTGCGACCAAACCGATTACGGTACAGCTGAATCGACAGCAAAATCGACATATTCAAGAAGCAAAGCGGCGACTGTTTCAGCTAGCGCAAGCAATAATTTGGGGAGGGGGCAGTTTTTTCATCCTTGGTCTATTTCCCTACACGCGATCGCTGCAAATCGCAATTCTCAGAGCTGCGAAAATTCCTTTGCAAGTAGGTATTGTGCTACTGTTAACTTATGTGGCAGTGCGTCTTACCTATGCTTTAACTGACCGCTTCGCCTCTGCTTTAATCAACAGCAGTACTTTACTAACTCCGGAAACTACGGAACGGCTACAGTTACGAGTTTCTACGATTTCTGGTGTAACTAAAAGTATTGCTACCTTTGCTTTGCTCGTAGTTGGTACTTTATTTACTCTGACCATATTGGGAATAGATGTTATTCCCTTGCTTGCTGGTGCCAGCTTAGTTGGTGTGGCACTGTCCCTTGCCTCGCAAAGTTTAATTAAAGACGCAATTAACGGCTTTCTGATTATCCTGGAAGACCAGTACGCTTTAGGCGATGTGATTAATGTGGGGGAAGTTGGCGGTTTAGTAGAAAATCTAAATCTGCGGATGACTCAGGTACGCGATGCAGAAGGACGCTTAATTACAATTCCCAATAGCGAAATTAAAATTGTTGCCAATCTTTCTAGTCGGTGGTCACGTGCAGACTTAAATATCCCGGTTAGCTATCAAACCAATATTGACAAGGCTTTGGAATTAATTGAAGATATTGCCTTCAAGATGGATCGAGATCCGCTATGGCAAGAGCAAATTGTCGAAACGCCGAAAGTTTTGGGTGTAGATAATTTTGGCGATCGCGGTTTGATAATTCGTGTATGGATTAAAACACAGCCCCTCAAGCAATGGGATGTAGCGCGAGAATTTCGCCGTCGTTTGAAAATCGCCTTCGACCAAGCGGGAGTTTCTATTCCTCTACCTCAACAAGCGATTTGGGTCAATGATGCTCAATTATTGAAATCTCAGTTTGATGACAAGGTGAATTAGTTATTGGGCATTGGGCATTGGGCATGGGGGAGCCAGTGCGTTGGGGAGGCAGTGCGGTCTTGGGGTTTCCCCAAGTGGAGCATCTGCCGTCGGCTCTGCCGACTTGAAGCATCTGGCGTCATGGGTAATGGGTAATTGCGAATGGGTAATGGGTAATGAGTAATAGGGAAGATGTAGCTCCCCATCCCCCCCTCTCAAGAACTCTCCCCATCTCCCCCTGTGCTCCCCCCTCTCCCCCTCTCCCCAGTTGCAAGGATCTAAATCAGGTGGGAAAATGAAAAATTCTACCCCTTTGAAAAGTCCTTTGCGGTGAAGTTCTAGCGCCTCTATCAACTGGAAAAACACTATCGGAATCCATAAGCTTAATCTGTCGCTGTAAAAGTAGACAACGACACGTCTCGTTTTGTGTTCTTCCAGAGGAAGTGGACTTTGCCAAGGGGAAATCATGCTAAATAAACCTCATCCGCCAAAAGATAGATATACATATATCTATCTTTTTACTTATTCAATCAGTAAAAACAACTATCTTCAGCTAGTTGCTGAATCATGTTGTTTTTGAATCCTCTAAACAGTATTCCCCAATAAACGCAGCTTCAGAGAGGAAACTCACTGTTTGCTTGTGGGCAAAACAGTACATAAATACTACAATATATATATAGCGTCCAAGCCTGGTGAAGTGCGATCGCGGATCTGTGACAGCCTTCACAGAAATATGATTCAAGGGTTTGTTTTATGATTAAACACTATATTCTCAGCCTCAACCCGACTGCGAAGCACGACTGGGATCGTTGTATTCTACGCGATCCGCTGACTGCGAAACGTCCGGACATTGCTAAGTTAATTGCGGAAGCGGTTGGTGCAGATACAGGCAGTTATTTGGTGAGTGTAAATATCGAAGTTCAAGTATTAGAGCAAGCTGTGGTGTCTCATGCTGAACAGCTATCACTGAATATTGGTGAGGTGAGTGTTCCGTCTCAGCTGAGGGAAGTAGCGTAGTTAAGGCACAGTTTCGGAGCTTTGTTTATTAAGATTTGTTAGAGGTAAATTATTTTGATGTTGCAACTGAGTCATTATCCATCTGCGATCGCTCAAGCTGCCCAACGAGTGAATGAAGTAGACTCTCAGTTGATGGCAGTTCAGCACCAAATTAACCGATTTGAAGGCAATGCCGATCGCGTTTCTGCTTTTGAATCTGATTTGAAGAATGATGCTCAACGCAAAGCACGTCGCTTTGAAGTACTGTTGGTGAATCAGGAATATCAAAAGTCAATGGATACCCTGATTAGATTAACCGCAGAAAAACAAAATGCGATCGCTCATTTAGAATATCTCCGCAACCAGTTTAGTGTAGCTAAATTAGAGGCGAGACTAGCTATAGTTCAACAACTCAACGATTTTGAAGCTCGTGAATTAGTTGGTTTGTAATTACGTAGTGAGCGGTTCACCCTTCTCTTCGAGACGCTGCGCGAACGGGTTCGCCAGTCGCTCATGGGGGAAACCACGCCACTTGCGTGACTGTCGGCAGAGCCGCCCAACGCAGTGGCTCCCCTTGGCGTTAGCCTCTCCCTTTGGGAGAAGACCGCGCTGGCTCACCGCTCAATTCTAAAACTTTCAAGGGCTGAAGCCCTTACTACATTTAGAGCGTTTATTTACATTCAAAATAACGCTCAAGCAACTCAGCAATTTGCTGATTAATAATTGCCACATCAAATCGCTGACTTGCAGTAATTCGCGCATTATTAGCTATAGCCGCTGTCTTTTCTGGTTCTTGAAGACAAGCGGTAATTATTTGTGCAAGTTCTTGAGGTTTTCCTGGTGTCGCCAAAAAACCATTGATATCGTGTTCTACTAATTCAATTGCACCCCCAGATGCAGCTGCAACTACAGGTGTTCCACATAGCATCGCTTCAACAATCACTCTACCAAAAGGTTCTGGAGAAATAGAGGTATGTGCTACCAAGTCACAGGCTGACATTAATTGAGGAATATCTGAACGAAATCCTAAAAATTTGACTCTCTTTTCCAATCCTAAATTTGTTACCTGACGATGTAAACTATCAACATAATCTTGCTCGCCAAACAGTGCATCACCAACTAAAAGCACTGTGACTTCTTGAGGACATTTAGCAAGTGCCTCAAGTAATATATGCTGTCCTTTCCAAGGTGCAAGACGGCTAAAATGTCCGACTACAAATTGTCCTTCTAAACTTAATTCTTGCCGCAATTGCTTAACATCAGACTCAGAAATTTGATAATTTTTCGAGTCAAAGCCGTTGTAAACTATTTCCGTAAGGTTTGCGCGTCCACCTGCTTTCACAAAAGCTGTTTTACTCGCTTGAGAATTGGCAATTACTAATGATGCAAAATTGGCGCAAGTTACAGCAATGCGACGGTTGGTTTTGCTAAAATGCTCATCAGAAAGAATATCATGCAAATGATATACCAAAGGACGACGGCTGAGAAAACTAGCGATCGCACCCACAACTAACGCTTTTTGTGTATTCGCGTAAATTAGATCGTATTCACGCGCAATTTTAACTACTTTACTAATTATCGGCGCAAGTTGTCCTAAACTTCCTAAACCTTGTGCCAAGCTGCTTTGTTTGCGAACTTGTATTGCTTGAGTTGCCAAAACTTGCACGGTAATTTTATTCTGCTGTAGTAAATTATTGAATGAACCATCTGCAAATAAGCCTACCAGACAGCGATCGCTATAAGGTTTAGCAATATCTATCAAGCATAATTCTGCGCCACCCGGTTTACCACTTTGGTCTAAAAAGAGAATTTTCATGTATACTTGTTTAGGCTAAAAGAATCGAGCGCACCTGAGTTGCAATTTTCTGCCAGTCGAACTGTGTAACGGCGTAATTGCGGCAGTCTTCTCGTGAAGGTACTGGCAATTTTCTTAGTAATACTTGTTCTAATTTTTCAGCAATAGCTGACACTTCGATAGAGTCAGTAATTAAATGTGGTGAGAATGGTTCTAAAATTTCTGGCATTCCCCCAACCGGAGTACACACAACTGGAGTACCGCAGGCTAAAGATTCGACTATTGCTAATCCAAATCCTTCAAAAGATTGACTGGGCATTACACTCAAATCGGCAGCTTGATAAGCTATTGGTAATTCTTCATCAGGTAAAAAGCCTAAGAATTGAACGTGGTCGTCGAGTCCCAATTCTGCCGTTTGTTGTTTTAGTGCAGCTTCTAATGGTCCACGACCAGCAATCGCCAGCCAAACGTCAGGAATTTTCGGTTTTATTGTAGCGATCGCTATTAACAATTTGTCAAGCCCCATGCGATTTACTAACCGACGGGATGTAAATATTACTGGGCGATCTTGAGTCCAATTTAACTTGCTACGAGCCTCTTTAGGTGATAGATTTGCTTCAAACCGATTAATATCAACTCCACCAGGAATTACGTTAATTTTATCACTTGGTACTTGATATTGTTGATGTAAGATATTGCCAAATGCTTTGCTGAGAACTATGAAGCGATCGCAGCGAGCGTAAACTCTTTTTTCTATCAGCCAGTGCTTCAGAAAAGCGGTAATTTTATTAACTCCTTCTTCGTGACTTTCAGATGCCCAAGGTCCATGAAAGTTAAAAGTAATTGGCACTTCTTTTGGCAAAAGATTCAAAATCGGATAACTATACAATGCAAAATGTAAATTAATTGCATCTGGTGTGCCTACTCTAGTTTTTTGAAAATTAGTGCGAATAGACCACAAGCGTTGCCAAATTACAGTATCTGGAGAAGCTAAGTTAGTCAACTTTATCGGCAAATTTTCTTCCGCTTCTGGTAGCCCAACGCCACATAATTCTACCTTGTCTTCATTTTTGGCTAATTCTTTAGTTAGTTCATAAATATACCTCTCCAACCCTCCTGGTGTTTTGGGAAACCATCCCAGCCCTAAGGTGAGAATATATGCTGATTCATTCAATAAGTATCTTTTATCACTATTCATAAAAAAATAACCTAGTATTTACTGATAAAAATTGGTTTGCTTCCTCATCCAGCTTCAATGGTTTTTTTTGCTGATTAATAGACATCCATTATATTTATTATGTTGCTATTCTAGGCAGCATCAGTACTCTTTAAGTCATACTATAGGCACATTTCACTTCAAACCATCTATTCCCGGAAAATTTAATTTATCAAGATATCAATACAGTATAGATAAATATTTTTAATTATAATTAATACATAAGATGCTAAATTTTTATTTTTCGAGGTAAAATAATTTCCCAATTATGCTTAATATAATGCAATTATCTGCATCGTGTCGTTGACTATTGATATCAATTTGCATTCTTCTAATCTTTATTAGACACTTGCAACAAAAGTCAAACTAAAATGTAAACATCGCTACTTTTAATTGCAAGGCTTTAACTTAGGATAAGCAATGCGTTTATGATGGAATTGCTGCCAAACTTTTACAAAAATTTCCGCAATTTGTGACATTTCCTCTCGTGTTAAACCTGAATCTAGCAGTTGATTATCTTGCCATCTCGCACGGAGGATGTTGTTAACCATGAAGAAAGCTTGTTCTGGGCTATGATCTTTAAGCGATCGCAGCGCCGCTTCGCAAGAGTCTGCTAGCATCACAATTGCTGTTTCCCGCGACTGGGGAATCGGTCCATCGTAGCGAAAATCCGCTTCATTTACTGTTAAATTTGGATTTTCTTTTGCCATTTGCTGCGCTTGATGATAAAAATAAGCTATTAGCATTGTTCCCTGATGTTCGGGAATAAAAGCTTGAATCGCTGTAGGTAAACTGTGTTTTCGCGCCATCGCCAATCCTTCACTGACGTGCTTTTTGATAATTTTCGCACTTTTCCAAGGATCGTTAATTTCCGTCTCGTGTTTATTCGGTCCCCCCATTTGATTTTCAATAAATCCCAGAGGGTCATGCATTTTCCCAATATCATGGTATAATGTGCCAGCTCTCACCAATTCGACATTGCATTTAAGGTGTTTGGCAGCAGCTTCGGCAAGAGTAGCCACAAACAAGGTATGCTGAAAAGTCCCAGGAGTTTTCGTCGCCAGTTGTTTTAATAAAGAACGATTTGGATTCGCCAGTTCTGCTAAACGAATCGGGGTGACTAAATCAAAAAGTTTTTCTAAATAAGGACTCAAGCCCAAGGCAACAACACTCCAAACTAAGCCGGATAAAGCAAAGAATCCGGCTTCTCTAAGTACGATGTACCAGCCAGAACCAAATGCTGCACCGACTAACAGCTTGAATATTAGATAAACGCCACCCTGAGTTAAAGTAACACCAACGCTAAGAAGTGCAAGTTCCTCACGCGATCGCAAACGTTTGGCGATACAACTACCTAAGATTCCGCCAGCAGCACCACTCCAAAGCACAGTCCTACTAATTTCCAAGCTAAATGGTAACTGTAAAGCCAGCAATCCGATAACTGTTATACCTAAATTAGCTCCGTAGAAGCTACCCAACAACAAACCAATGGCGCTCCAAGTAGTATAAGGTGTACCTATTAGCACTCCGGGCACACTTATAGTTAGCAACAATATTAACAGGCGATCGCGTTGCCGCATTTTTGTTTGAATTCGCCGTTCCACAAAAGCAAAAATGCCAATAGATGCGCTAACAATGCCTCCCAGCTTCGTCAAACCCAGCCAGTTAATTTCCCGCCGTACTAAATGATAATGCTCTAGCACCTCAAAGTCCCAAGCAGTAATCGTCTCTCCTTTTTTGACAATTACCTCACCTTGCCGCATCGACACCATCACAGGTTTGACACCAGCAGCAGCTTGTGCCCCACTTTGTTTGCTTAGTTCTTCATCTTTCTTGAGATTCGGTTTGAGTACAATCAGCAAAAGTTTTCTTGCTAAAGACTCGGCTTCTTGTGGTACTGATGTCTGCACTTGTAGCCTCACGGCATCTTGTAAGATATTTGGCGGCAGTCCTGGTGGGATACCTTGTGCGAGAATCCGCTCTGCACTTTGTTGAATTCCCGTTTCTGTTTTTCCCCAGTCCTCATCTGACAAGTTCAAAATAAAAGTGTCATTATATACTGTTTTCGGGTTAACAGCCTTAAGCTGTAACAATTTGGCGTTTGCTTGAGCGTATGCTTTACGGGCTTGGGAGATTTGAGCGGTGAGTGAGGACAAGTTTTGCTGTGAAGTCGTCAAACGGTAAGTTTCTAATTCCGCCACTGCTTGAGCAAAGTCAGGTTTTTGGGAAATATTATCAAGTTTTCCGCCGGCAGTCTTTAGAATAATTGTATCTTTTTGCACTTCTATCGCCGTTTTCATGACAGCAATTTTACTGCTTTGCTTTTGAGTTTTGAGTGCGAACTTCGGCTGCACGTTCGTATTTTCTACGGCATTTAGCAGCGTTTGCCATTCAGAATTAGAACAAGAACGCAGATAACGCTGGGTAGAAACAGGTAAAACTAAAGTGTCAAAAAAAGGAAAATACCCGGCAGTTGCACGAATTTCGTTACCCGTATCCAAAAATTGTTGCAAATCTTGACGAATTTTTTCGTTAACTTGTGCATCGACCATTAACACTGATAAAGAACTTTTAGTAGCGGTTTTGCGATCTTGGTCGGTTTTTTTCTTATCTTCGATGTTAGCTGAGTAGGGAGCTTTTATCGTTTGTGGGGCGATAGTCCCTGCTTTCAGCTTTGTTGTGTTGTATAATTTATGCCCCATCACCCCTGTGAGGGACACTAATGCGATCGCATAAATAACCGGGGTACGTCGGTGAATATAGCCCAATATGCTTACACAAGTGCCTCTATTAGTTTTATACGCCTGAATCGATCTGGAAGTTCTGAGTTTTTGCCGATCGCCACAATCGCTTCTTTGGGATAATGAGAGCAGAAAATCATTGATGACACCTCTTGCCCCAAGCAAGTGTCGTTTATTTAGTAGCGTCTTGTAACGTCGTTGCCAGTGGGTCAATTTCTCGGTCATTGATTGAAGAAATGGCTGCGTTTTCATTACCTATGACCGCAGTTACTTACTTTGATAGCTTAAAACAAGATACCCTGACATTGATGCGATCGCACTTTTCTATCCATAGAAACTTCACTTGCGATACTCAAATTGAAGTTGATTTGCCACAATAGCTATCCAAAGAATAAGCTTTAGCGTTTCCCGTACAGTACCTATATAAAATATCACTAAAATTTTCCGGTTGGGGAAATTTGAGGAGGGGGGAGGGGGAGAGGGGGACAGGGGGAGAGGGGGGGACAAGGGGGACAAGGGGACAATTTTTTTCTATTCCCAATGCCCAATGCCCAATGCCCCATGTGCCATGCCCAATGCCCAATGCCCAATGCCCGATGCCCAATTATCAATTTTGATGATTAACGCAACCGAATGACGCGAGGAGCTGCACTGACGCATAGCGTACCCTGTTTGTCAGACATTGCATGTCCCTCTTGCTGTAAATCTTTTGGATATGGGGCAAGGTCATACGCTCCTGACCATACAGCCACCAGTCCATCAGCTAATTCTATCATCTGCTTGCGGTTGCTGAGTCTTGATGTTGCCGAATTTGCTGAAGATAACTTCATCTGCCAACTTACGGGAATGCCCGTTAAACTGTTGTAAGCCCCTGATAAAGCACCAGTAATTGCACCTGTAGCGGACAGCGCATCGCTGTTGTCAGTAGCCCGCAATATTGACAAACGGAAGTCTTCTAAGGTACTAAGAAAGCAATAAAACGCCATAGCAACAGCTTTACTTAGCTTTTCTTCTCGGCTTAACGCCCCTTGTACTCTTTCTAATCCAGCACCCTGAAGTAATAAATTATTGACTTTTAATAAAGCTTGTGGTAAGACAGTTGGCGTTTCGCCAATAAAGTCAATTGTTTGGGGTATGAGGGTTTTTATATCTAGTTTTTCTGTCAATGATCGCGCGATCGCATAGCCTACAGCTAGTGTTGCATCGCGCACTACTAAATCGCGATCCCAGATTGCGATCGCCTGACTCAAGTTTTGTCGCAGCTTAACTGTATTGTCAAAGTAAAACAGCGCCACTGGCAACGTAGCAATAATCGCTTTTAAGGAAACGCCATCGCTAGTATCTAAATGAGGAAATTGTACTTGCTGACGGCAAATCCAATCATCTAAATTCAGTTGCGAAGTCGTTATTAAACTTTCCACACCTAAGAGCGCAATTTCATGCCAATTTTTCGGCTGTTCTTTACTCCCAGAGGCTAAATCCCCAAGAAACGCCCCGATTATTGTACCTCTAAACCGACTTTCCAGAGAATAGCGCATAAAGGAGGGGCGGGTTTCCCCCGCTCATACTCAATAGTCTGAAATTTTAAGTTTTATTTCTTAAATGATCCACTAACGCTTGTAAACCTAATAAATAGCTTTGGACACCAAAACCACTTATTTGCCCGATCGCCACTGGTGCTATATATGAATTATGGCGAAATTCTTCCCTACGGTAGATGTTACTTAAATGTACTTCTACTGTTGGTAAATTAACAGCGGCGATCGCGTCTCGCAATGCCACACTTGTATGAGTATACGCCCCAGCGTTAATTAAAATTCCTTCATGTTGCCCTAAAGCGCCATGAATCGCATCTACCAAAACTCCTTCATGATTTGACTGCAAGCAAGAAACTTTCGCCTGTAGTTTTTTTCCTTCTTCTTCTAACAGGCGATTAATTTCCGCCAAACTGAGTGAACCATAAATTCCTGGTTCTCGCTGTCCTAGTAGATTTAGGTTTGGTCCGTGTAGTACCAGAACGCTTAAATATTCTAATGTCAATACAACCACTTTTAAGCTTTTAGCGACGGCGCGATCGGTCATTTACAGGAATCGGAATTAGTTCCGGTTCTGCCTCAGCCTCTGGACCTAGCAGGGCTTCAATCAGCTTGCGTGCTAATTCTTTAAGCTTCTCCAGTACCTTATCTATATAGTCCATTTAACTGAGCGCTCCTGAGATACTACCTTAATAATTGATTCACAGTTAAGCAGAAACTGGCGTTCAAACGCACCTCTGGCTTGAAACTGGCTTGATACACATCACTTTATTTTAGGCATAAGCCATTGGTCAAATTTTGTGTTGCGATCTCCCATACTTACTACAGTATCACATTAGCAACCTATAGGTTTGCATCATACCAAAGAAAGGTATTGTTTCACAAGCAAATAGAAAATAGGGAATGGAGAATTGGAAATGGGGAATGGGGCATGGGGCATGAAAAGAATCGTATTAGAAGACGCATGAGCGATCTTGAACTTGTTTAATTCCCATTGCCCAATGCCCAATGCCCAATGCCCAATGCCCAATGCCCAATGCCCAATGCCCAATTACCAAGTTCCCTATTCTCCCTTTCGCCCTTGTTTTTTCGCAGTTGTGGTAGACGACTTAGCCGTTGACTTAGCTTTAGTAGTGGTTGATTTCCGCGTGGTTTTGGTTGTAGTTTTACTCGTTGTCTTGCGTGTGGATTTTGCCGACGATGCTTTACTTGCTAACAACTCCAGTGCTGTGGAAAGCGTTACATTTTCTACCGATTGACCTTCGGGGATACTCACGTTTGTTTTGGCGTGCTTGATGTAAGGACCATAAGGACCATCGTAGATATTGACTGGTTCGCCGTCTTCTGGATGTGCGCCCAATTCGCGTAAAGCAGCCTTAGATTTACTATTAGTGCTGCTGCGTCCTTTTTTCGGTTCAGATAACAATTCCAAAGCCCTTTCTAAAGAAATTGTTAAAACATTATCACTAGCTTTTAAAGAGCGATAATCTTTACCTTCTTTACCTTGGTCATGAACAACATAAGGACCAAAACGTCCTAAACTTGTTTGAATTTTGCCACCTGTAACCGGATGAACTCCTAATGTCCGGGGTAGCGCTAAAAGACCAACAGCCATCTCCAAAGTGACATTTTCTGGACTTTGACCTTTGGGTAAAGAAGCTTGTTTGGGTTTGGGGTTTTCTTCGGTCTTGTCACCCAACTGAACGTAAGGACCGTAAGCGCCAATTTTCACATAAATCGGTTCGCCAGTTTCTGGATGACGCCCTACTTGGTCGGGACCTTCAGTTTTTTGTCGCAGTAGAACTTCTACCTTTTTCGGGTCGAGGTCAGCAGGGGTGAGGTCTTTGGGAATTGAAGCAGTGACAACACCGTTACCATTTTCGACTTCGATGTAAGGACCGTATTTACCAATGCGGACTTTAGCATCAAGATTTTCTAGTTCTACCGTCCTAGCTTTGGTAGCATCAATTTGGCTGTCTTGTTCTTTGACCAGCGTTTCTAAACCTTTGTCTCCCAAATAAAATTCCCGCAGATAGGGTAGCCATTTTGCTTCGCCGGTAGCAATATCATCTAAAGTTTGCTCCATTTTGGAAGTAAAGCTGGGATCTACGATGTCGGGAAAGTGTTTTTCCAGCAAGTCGGTGACAGCGAAAGCGGTGAATGTGGGTATGAGAGCATTATTCACCAATTGGGCGTAACCTTTATCAATAATTGTGCCGATAATGCTGGCGTAAGTACTGGGACGACCGATACCTTCACTTTCTAAAGTTTTCACCAAGGTAGCTTCAGTGTATCTAGCTGGTGGTTGAGTTTCGTGATCGATCGCCTCTAAGTTCGTACAATTCGGGCGATCTCCGACTTTCATCGGCGGTAAAATTACTTCTTGGTCTTCCAACGCTGCATCGGGGTCGTCTGAACCTTCGACGTAAGCGCGTAAAAAACCGGGAAAATCAATTCGCTTACCAGAAGAACGAAAACCCGCATCTTCAACTTGCAACTGTACGGTAATTTGCGTTTGGCGAGAATCAGCCATTTGACAAGCTACGGTGCGCTTCCAAATCAAGTCATACAGCGCCAGTTCTCGACCGCTTAAGCCAGTTTCTTGCGGCGTGCGGAAGCTGCTACCCGCCGGACGTATGGCTTCGTGTGCTTCTTGTGCGCCTTTGGATTTGGTAGTGTATTGCCTTGGTTGGGGGCTGAGATATGATTTGCCGTAAAGCTTTTCGACACAATCACGCGCAGCTGAAATTGCTTGTTCTGACAAATGCACCGAATCTGTACGCATGTAGGTAATATATCCTTCCTCGTACAATTTCTGAGCAATTCGCATCGTATCCCGCGCAGAAAGGCGCAATTTTCGGTTAGATTCTTGTTGCAGCGTTGAGGTGGTAAACGGTGGCGCGGGTTTCCGTGTTACCGGGCGTTCCTCAATGTCTGTCACACTCCAGGGTTTACCAGTCAGCCGTTCTTTGAGGGCTAATGCTTCCGCTTCTGAAAGCAGCACGACTTTGCGCCCAGCAATAATTTGACCGGTCGCTGCATCAAAATCACTGCCTGTTGCTACTTTAGTTTTTTGCAGCGTCACTAACTGCGAGGTGAAAGCAGCTTTTTCATGCTGCAAGTAAGCCTTCAAATCCCAATATGTACCTTCACGGAAAGCGCGGCGTTGGCGTTCCCGCTTCACCAAAACCCGCACGGCTACCGATTGTACCCGCCCCGCAGATAATCCCCAAGCGATTTTTTTCCACAGCAACGGCGATAGGGTATAGCCCACCAACCGATCCAAAATTCGCCGCGTTTCTTGGGCGCGAACCAACTGATCGTCAATATTGCGGCAGTTTTTCAACGCTTTTTTAATCGCGTCTGAGGTAATTTCGTGAAATACCATCCGCTTGGTCGGAATTTTCGGCTTGAGCAGTTGATATAAATGCCAACTTATGCTTTCACCTTCCCGGTCTTCGTCCGTTGCCAGAATCAGTTCAGTTACGCCTTTCATGGCATCTTTGAGCTGGGTGACAATTTTCTTTTTGTCTTTGGGGACGATATACAGCGGTTCAAAGTCGGCATCTACATTTACCCCCAGTTGCGCCCATTTTTCCCCTTTGACAGTAGCGGGAATATCTGTAGCCGACTGGGGAAGGTCACGTACATGACCCATAGACGCTTCCACTCGATAGTCCTTCGGCAGGTAATTGCGAATGGTACGAGCTTTGGTAGGAGATTCGACGATGACGAGAGTTGACATGGAAATTTCAAAAAAAGAATAGCTGCAAAGCTAGACAGTCAAATTAACATTACTGGGCTTGATGTGGATGTGATTTCATCCTCACACAAACTGTCCGTTCAAGATAAAATCCCTGCAAATTCGCTCTTGAGAGCGTAGCCCTTTCCGTAGGATAGTCCTTTCTTGAGGATAGGCGCTTGGAAAGCAGAAGTGTAAATTTAGTGTTATCTCAATCATTAACTTATATCTTGCATAATTGGCGACTACAGTTTTGAAAAGGAGAGGGGGAGTGGGGGGAGGGGGGGAGTGGGTTTAGGTTGTGGGTGTGTATGGGGTGGGGGGGGTGGCGGGGGGTGGGAAGGGGGGGGGGGGGGGGGGGGGGGGGGGGCAGGGGGGGGGGGGGGGACAAGGGGCTTTTTTA
>NZ_JBPAOH010000048.1:0-46406 GCF_050875635.1 Tolypothrix sp. VBCCA 56010 | reverse complement strand
CCCATTCAGATGCGGTACAACATTATATCGTCGCGTGTAGGGGCACGGCACTGCCGTGCCCCTACGGGTGTACCTCACGTAACCGAGAATTGCTATAAACGGATTGCTACATAACTTGTATCTTAAAAGGTAGTGCAATAAAAATCAAAATTTATGAATAGCGAAGAATTAGCGCAATACATCGAAGCCACGAATAGCATCACTAAACCTTGGCTGTTGGTGCAACTGCGACTGAAAAAACTCCAAGAACGTCAAGCGACGCTTTCAGAAAATGACTACGCTAGTGAATTAGCAGACATACACGAAGACTTGATGAATTTGGGCGAGTGGTGGCGCGGTATTGAAAATGAGGTATTTTGATTAGTTAGTTGTTTTACACAGTTTGAGGGCTGAAACGCCATCTTCTCTTTACAAAGCCCAAGTGTCAAACAAACGGTCGTTTGATTTACACGTAACGGTTGAACTCACGGACGGGAATAATCTTTGCAACTCAACAGATAACCTACGCTCCGTTCCGGTGCAGTGATTTGTTAGGCTGCGGGTATACTCGACGATGAATGATTCTAGATTGAGCAATTGCTCTCATTCACCGAAGGCGTTGGGGAGAAAAGCGATCGCCCCTTACCCACATCCTTTCAACTACTCTCCCGCCAATAATCTCGATCCGCATTGTGGATCAAGATGTCGAGGCGACCAAACTTCGAGAGCGTAGTTTCCACTCTTTCTTCGGCAGTTATCTCTACTATCAAGGATTACGTTGCTCGGGAACGCAACTCCACCTGCTTCTCGAATCCTGCTTGCAGCATCAACCGCCACGTTCGGATCGAATCCGGTTCCATCTTTGTTAACGCCTGCGTCATGTATAACGACTCGCGTTCCTCTTTCCGCAAGCAGGCGGGCATAGGCTGCCCCCAAACCTCGCCCGCTTTCAGTAGTAATAGCTACTTAATTATTAAGTAAAATTGCTTAATTCTTCCTGACTTAAATTCTGAACTTTAGTGGGCGTATGCACCGTCTCATGACTAGCTCAGAACTTAGCTACCCAACGATTACCTCAGTTGTTACTATCTGTATAATCCGTACTTACAGTAACCTGCTGCCAAGCATCCAAATCCGTTTTGACCCCTGACAGTTTTTCCTGAATCAGGCTCATGGCATCCGTGCCTAACGCCAGTCGCATCGGTGGATGAGGACTTTCCACAGCTTGAATGATGGCTTGCGCCGCTGATCGTGGATTGCCAAGTTGCTTACCATCCATATCTTTGAACCACTGCAATGAGGCACCGCTCACCGGAGCATAGGCATCAATGGATTGTTCGGCTGCTGCCAGAGAGCGTCCGTTGAAGTCTGTGCGAAATGCTCCAGGTTCAATTAAAGTCACTTTAATTCCAAAGGATTCGACTTCTTTAGCCAGGGCTTCAGACGTGCCTTCCAGGGCAAATTTAGTGCCACAGTAGATACTGCTTCCGCCAAACCCCACTAATCCTGCTGTGGATGACATATTCACAATGTGACCGCTGCCTTGCTGACGCATCAAAGGCAAGACAGCTCGCATTAGACGGAGTGCTCCAAAGAAGTTTGTTTCAAACTGTTGGCGAATATCAGTATCACTGACTTCTTCAAGTGTTCCAATCAATCCATAGCCAGCATTGTTGACCAGCACATCAATTCGACCAAATGTGGCGATCGCGGCATCAACGGCTGCTTGTATGTCTTGGGATAGTGTTACATCCAGACGTATAGCCTTTGCGGTCTCTGGATAGTGCTCAATCAAAGCGCGAATTTGCTCTGGTTCGCGAGCAGTAGCCAGCAGGTGGTCGCCCTTCTTCAACACAGCTTCTGCTAGGGCACGTCCGAATCCTGTTGAACATCCTGTAATCAACCAAACTTTAGGAGCGACACGATTTTTGTCTGCGTTCATTTGTTTTCTCCAATACAAAATCCATGAGACGCGCCTCATATTTCTTACGATAGGAGACAGCCATGCAACTGTCCAATATATATTTGACTAAGATTAATAGGTTAGACATATAAGTACGATGGAATTACGGCACCTGCACTACTTCATCGCGGTGGCTGAGGAACTACACTTTAGTCGAGCAGCGGAGCGGTTGCACATTTCCCAACCCCCACTTAGCCAGCAGATTCGCGGTTTGGAAGATGAACTAGGAGTCAAGCTGTTTGAACGAACGAAGCGGCAAGTGCATCTGACTGAAGCAGGCAAAGTGTTTTTAGAGCGCTCCTATGGAGTGTTAGCGCAACTCGAACAGGCAATCGAAGTGACACAACAGATAGGACGGGGTGAGGTTGGAAGGTTGGCGATCGGATTTGTCGGATCTGCAACGTATACCGTACTGCCAGATATTTTAAGTGTCTTTCGAGAACAGTTTCCTGCTGTAGAACTACGATTGCATGAACTGACGACGCAAGAGCAAATTCAAGCCCTGCATCACAAACAGGTTGATGTCGGCATTGTTCGTTCTGCCATCATCGAGCCAGGTTTGAGTGTGAAATGCATTTTGCAAGAATCATTGGTATTGGCGTTGCCACAAACCCATCCGCTCTCTGCCCAGACTAAAGTGTCTCTCTTTGCTTTGGCAGATGAATTATTTATCCTATTTCCTGCCAAAATGGGACCCATCTTTTACGAGCAGATTATTAACATTTGTCAACAAGCTGGATTTCGTCCGAAAGTTGCTCAAGAGGCAGTTCAGATGCAAACAATCATCGGCTTGGTTGCAGCAGGACTGGGCATCGCTTTCGTTCCCGCCTCCTTGCAAAACTTCCACAGAAGGGGAGTCATTTACAGACCCTTACAAGAGGAGACACCTAAGACCGGACTCTATCTTGCTTGGCGGCAGCATGATTCCTCTCCAGTAATAAGAGCATTTCTCAGCTTGGCACGGAAGACGACACAATGGAAGGCAAATCATGATGATACGTGAGCAGTTAGGGATCAATCACCTCACCTGCGGAGCCTCCAAGTACTGTCTCAGCAGTAACCTGAAGCAGCCTAACTATTGAATCATTGGACTTTTTCCATATATTACCTGACGAAGCGTTTATTTATGCCCATCTACTTGGTCAAAAACTTACCGATGATGGACTTTTGACTCTATACTCATCTACTGTGGAAAGAATGACTATTGACTAAGTGTTATGGATTATCGGGATGCAGGAGTTGATGTAGAGGCTGGTCGAGCTTTTGTAGATCAAATTCGCAATTTGGTTCACAGCACCTTTCGACCGGAAGTAATTGGGGGATTGGGTGGCTTTGGTGGCTGCTTTCAACTACCTGGGGGTTTCAAGGAACCAGTTTTGGTTTCCGGGACGGATGGTGTGGGTACGAAGCTGAAAATCGCTTCTGCTGTTAATCGCCATGATACTGTTGGTATTGATTTGGTAGCGATGTGCGTTAATGATGTGCTGACATCTGGCGCCGAACCGCTGTTTTTTTTAGATTATGTCGCTACAGGGAAGTTAGAAAAAGAGCAATTAACTCAGGTGGTTGCAGGTATAGCTTCTGGATGTAAGCTGGCTGGTTGTGCTTTGCTGGGAGGAGAAACCGCAGAAATGCCAGGTTTTTACTCTTTGGGTGAGTATGACTTGGCTGGCTTTTGTGTGGGAATTGTCGAAAAAAGCCAGATGCTAGATGGTTCTCAGGTGCAAATAGGAGATGTAGCGATCGCACTCCCTAGCAGTGGTGTCCACAGCAATGGCTTTAGTTTGGTGAGAAAGATTATCAATGAAGGCAATTTATCTTGGAGCGATCGCCCCGAATTACTCAACGGTCAATCTTTAGGCGAAACTTTTCTCACACCTACCCGCATTTACGTCAAATCGGTTCTTGCTGCGCGTCAAGCAGGCTTAGAAATTCACGGTATGGCGCACATTACTGGTGGTGGATTACCAGAAAATTTACCGCGATGCTTGGGGAAAAATCAAGCGATTAAAATTAACCCCGATAGTTGGACTATTCCTCCTGTATTTCAGTGGCTAGCTGAAACTGGTTCAGTTAGTCCAGAAGCGATGTATAACACTTTCAATATGGGGATTGGATTTGTCTTGCTAGTTCCACCAAATCAAGTAGAACAGACGATTAATTACTTTCAATCACAGGATATTTCGGCTCATGCGATCGCACAGGTAATTGCTGGTTCAGGCGAATTATTAGAATTACCATACTAAAATATAGGATTTTCTGTTTATATACTGATTACTTTTTTCTTAGTTACAAAGCTTCTCTTTATGCGGAAGTACAATTACCGCTCGATCTTACCTGCGTATTGTACGTAGGTTACTTACTCTAATTGTTACCTTTTATCATAACTACCATCGAAAATACTCATGACCGTCAGCCTTTTAATTTGCTAACGTAGTCTTAACATATTGAAAAAATTTGCTGATGAAGCTGAAAAAATAGCGGCTCCAACACTGATTTACAGTGCTGGTGTTTGTCATCTGTAAATCTATCTTGTTGAGTGTTAGATTGCATACTTTTCAAAAGGGGTTATGGTTGTAAATTTTGCCCGGACTTCTACTTCCAGGGAACTTTTAAAAGAAGTATTCCAGAACATCGACGCACAAAGCTGTCCGAGGTGTTTTAACTTTCACATGCATACTGTCCATTCTGATGGCAGGTTGCAGCCGGCTGCATTGATGGAACAGGCGATCGCTATTGGTTTAAAAGGATTTGCCATCACAGACCATCATAGTATTAACGGCTACCAAGCAGCGCAAACTTGGTTAGAAGACTGGAAGTGGAACAACCCAGGTGCAAATTCTCCTCACCTGTGGAGTGGTGTAGAAATTAATGCCACATGTTTGAATGTGGAAGTTCACATTTTGGGTTATGCTTTTGAACCAGAACATCCCAGTATAAAACGCTATCTGCAAAGAAAGATTGCTACTGGCGAAGATTATCAGATAGCTAATGTGATTGCAGCGATTCACAATGCTGGGGGATTAGCGGTACTCGCTCATCCAGCTCGTTATAGGCGATCGCATTTTGATTTAATTCCCGCAGCTGCTGAGGCTGGTATTGATGGTGTGGAAACGTTTTACGCCTACAATAATCCTAATCCTTGGCGAGCAAGTGCCTTAGAATCAAAACAGGTACAACAGCTAGCTAATGAATTTAATCTTTACAACACTTGTGGTACTGATACCCACGGTTTAAGTCTGCTGCAACGATTATAAAGATGATGAAAAAGCGGTTAAGTAGGAGAACTAAATTAAATGTCAACTCGTAGTAAGGAATGCGCGTCCTTAAAACGCCAGAGCGATAAATCGCTCATTACGAACCCTACTTAATTGCCTGTTTTTCTGTTTTAATGACTATATTATTCCTGAAATTGCGATAATAACCAAGCAACAACTTGGCTTTGATTCATTTGTCGAGTACGTCGAAAAGCTTCTTCTAAAACAGAAATTGCTAAACCAGGTAAAACCTGAGATTGAGTAATTTTGCGACTACCGCCATTTTCTACCGCAAAAGCAATAACTTGGACATTCCGCACATCTATAATCCAGTATTCATCTACTCCTAATTCTTCATACAGCAGACGTTTTTCACCTTTATCATCTGCTAGAGTTGTATTTGCAACTTCAATCACTAAATTTGGCGGTGGATAGTTATCGAGGTTGATAATGGAAGTTCCCCAAGGAATTACATCAGCATTTTCACCAATGTAGTAAGATACATCAGGTTGCGCCTCATTAAAGCCTGTTTTTCGGTAAGTGCAGTTATCCTTGCCATTCATGGGAATGTTTTTAATAGCTGCGTAGTTGCTAGCAGCAACAATAATTATTGTATGATCGCTAGCGTGGTCATTACCTATTGGTGGCATTTCAATCCTCATTTTGGCGTTGTAGTAGTAGCCTTTGGCTTTTTCGCGTGCCGGATTTTCAATTTCTTGGATGTATTCATCCCACGTTGCGGCAACCCAGGTATCAGTCGGTATTTTTGTTTGTAAGTTACTCATAATACGTTGGAATTAGTGATAACCAATTTTGTGCAGATGCAGGCGATCGCAAATGCACTATATTAAGATGTGCATACTCAGGTTTTTGCAATAGTAGCGCATATTGCCTGCGATTTTTATGATAAGTTTGAAGCGCCCATAAAATTATTGAATCACGGCTGAAGGTAGTTTTCCAAGTTTCACGATTGCCATTGCAGACTTCTTGTTGCTTCACCACGCGCTGAAATGTCCGCCAAACTACACGACTTATTACCACTGGGAAAGAATAATCTAACCAAACAACTGTATCAGCTTTTCCCCAAACAATATCGCGCACCATGCTATAATTTCCATCTACTACCCAACTGTTGCCCGAAAGTGCTTGAGAAAGTTTTTCTCTCATCACATCATTCGGCACTTCCACCCAATTCGGTTGCCAGTGCAGATAATCTAGTTCTACATGAGGAATGGTAAGACGCTGCGAAATTTGCTTTGCCAAAGTCGTCTTACCAGAACCGCTAGTCCCAACTACAGAAATGCGTTGCGGTGAGTCCACTCGGCGGTGTCGGTTTCCGTCCCGTCGAAGTGGCGAACCCGAAGGGAGATTCGAGAAAATTCATGTTTCATTTATTGTATAAATTTGTCGAATTTCCTCTAGAGAATTCATTGTCCGCAACCCTTCCCGAATCGCCCTTAATACATCTAAATCGGTAATTTGCGAGATTTCTGGCATTAACTGTAACCCTTGAGAGCCAAATTTCAATTCCAAACCCAATTCAATAGCAGAAAGTAAACCTCGTGTTTCTCCTCGTGTTTCTCCTCGTATCTCTCCTTGCTGCAAAATTTCTTGATACCAGGGAGATTCTTGTAACACAGCCATATCCCACCTCATAATTTGCTGCACTAAAGGACTAGACAATACAAAGCTAGCAAAAAAGGCTAATAGCGGTTCTAGTTCATTTAATTGTTCATCAGCACGTAAAGCTTGTACAGCTTGCTGTACCACCGCGATTTCATCCCCACCTTTCAACACAGGCACAAAAGGAAGTAAGGATGGTAAAGGTTGTTGAAAAACAATCTGTGCGTCAACTTCCCACAAATTAATCACCCGATAATCTTGACGCGCTTGTAACCCTAAAACCTGGGATTCATAGCCGCTGACAATTTCCATTGTCTCCGATGGAGGCAAAATGTTAATCAGTACCGGGTAAACTGGTAAATTATATCTTTCCTCTGCCAGTGCCGCATAAGCACGCATTCGCCGAGGTAGACGGGTGTTGTAACGCAATTGTAACTCGTTCAACACCAAAAAATCCCCGATTTGCGGATGGTAAGCTTTAACTACAACATCGCTTTCTCGGCTAACCCACTGAAATTCCGAAGCCAGAATTTCTCTAGCCAAGACATCGGGGGACTGCGTTACCCATTTTACCCAAGCATCTGGCGCTAAACTAATTAAACGCTTCCCACCGATATCTGCTGCTTTAGCCATCTTTCCTCTGCACCACTGGGTGCATTAAGTTGTATACTCGGCGTTAATCTTCACATAGTCGTAACTCAAATCACAACCCCAAGCTTTACCCGAACCGTGTCCATTACCAACGCTGACTGCAATTATCACCGGATTATCTAAACTTTGAGCTTTGATTGTACTTCTATCCCCCGACAAATCATTACTCATATTCGTAGCCATCATATCTTGTGGTTTAGAAGCATTCGCTGCTGCTTCTTTCAAATAAGCACTCGCTGCATTGCGATCAAAAGCTAAAGGTTGACCATTCTCCATCATCAAGAAATCCCCTAATTTAATTTGCAGGTTTTCTTGCTCAAAAGGAATACCCGCACGTCCAGCAGCAGCAGCGATGCGTCCCCAGTTTGGATCGCGTCCAAATATGGCAGACTTAACTAAAGATGAGCTGGCGATGGTTTTAGCGATTTGATTCGCTGCTTGTTCATCGGTTGCACCACTAACTTGCACTTCAATCAGACAAGTTGCACCTTCACCATCACGAGCGATCGCTTTCGCTAAATGCTGGCATACTGCTGTTAACATCGCTTCTAATTTTTCCGCTTCTGCACCCATTTCCGTAATTGCTGGGGTGCGAGATTGACCGTTGGCAAGCGCTATCAAGCTATCATTGGTACTAGTATCACCATCCACGGTAATCGAATTAAAGCTTCTATCTGCTGCCCGACTTAACATTTGTTGCCACAGAGTAGGTGCAACTGCCGCATCACAAGTGACAAATGCTAACATAGTTGCCATATTCGGATGAATCATTCCCGAACCTTTGGCAATGCCGCCAATTCGTACCGGGCGATCGCCTATACTTGTCTCTAATGCAATCGATTTTGTGACTAAATCGGTAGTAATAATCGCCCCAGCTGCTGCATCTGAACCTGTTTCTGATAATGCTGCCACCAGCTTACCAATCCCACTCCGCAAGGGTTCCATCTTAATTCTCTGACCGATTACACCTGTAGAAGCAAGCAGAATCGATTCTGAAGGCATATTTAGCTCTTGCCCTAATAGCATCGCACATTCTAAAGCATCTAACCAACCTTCGTTACCCGTTGCCGCATTTGCTTGTCCCGCGTTGCAGAGTATAGCACGAGCGCTATGCTTTGCTTGCAAGCGTTGGCGACAATAATCTACACACGCAGCTTTTACTTGACAGGTGGTGAATACACCAGCTGCGATCGCCTCTACATCTGATACTATCAAAGCCAAATCCGGCAATCCCGAAGGTTTCAAACCTGCGGTAATTCCTGCTGCCCGATAACCTCTAGGTGCTGTCACACCACCAGTAATTTCCTGCCAGTCATTCATTATTCGTATCCCTTCAACTATTACTCTTTGCTTGAGGGGCGATTATATCAAGTCTTCGTTACCCAAAGAGTGATAATTTGTTAGTTATTAATAACTTGCCTATTTGAAACGCTGGCAAATTTAGGACAAAAACGAAAAAGGAGAGCTACTTGGGTGGCTCTCCAGATCATCAGGGTGCATCTACTTAACATATAATACCACATCTGGGGTGAGGTGCAATACCCCCTAGCAATTTTTTTATTTTTGATTTGGGATTTTGGATTACAGTGGTTTTCACATACACCGATTAGACCACTTTCTATTTTCTGCGTTGACTGTGGTATGTGCAAGATATGAGCCTCAAAAGGGTGTAGGGTGCGGGGTGTGGGGTGTGGGGACCCACGCTTAAAAACGTGGGATTGAAACAAGGACACCGTATTTCGTTGCACTGCGTGTCTGGAAATACATCTTTTATTTCTGGTGGGCTTTAAACCCACCCCGCATATGATCTTTTTCTTTCCCTACACCCTACACCCTACCCCCGACACCCTAATCTTTTGTAAGCAATTTCTTTGGCAACCATAAAAACGAAAAAGGAGAGCTACTTGGGTGGCTCTCCAGATCATCAGGGTGCATCTACTTAACATATACTATCACATCTGGGGTGAGGTGCAATACCCCCTAACAAGTTTTTTCGGAAAATTAGTTCGACGCAATTTCTCCCAGAATTCTAAAAATGAAAAAGGAGAGCCACTTGGGCAGCTCTCCAGATCATCAGGGTGCATCTAATTATCACAGTATAGCATTTTTGGACTGAGGTGTTGCACCCATCTTTTATGTAAGTTTTATCAAATTATTGTGAAGAAGTATCGGGGAAAATACAGTGAAGGGGGGAAATGGGGCATTGGGCCCTATCGCATTGGGCCCTATCGCATTGGGCATTGGGTGGGGGAACCCCACCCCTACTTGTCTCCCTTGTCTCCCTGTCCCCCTTGTCCCCTTGTCTTTTTCTCTAAGCGTTCAACTTTTGATCTACTAATTCGTTAGTCAGTTTTGGATCTGCGCGTCCACCAGTTTGTTTGAGAACTTGTCCGACAAAGAAGCCTTTGAGGTTGGTTTTACCGCTTTTGTATTTTTCTAGTTCTTTGGGATTGGCGGCGATGATTTGGTCAATAATCGGTTCGAGTACGCTAGCGTCAGAGATTTTCTCTTCACCTTTAAATACTTTATCTGGAGAATTACCAGCTAGCAACTCTGGTAATTTTTCTTTTGCTTTGTTACTGCCGATGGTACCCTTTTCAATGAGGGTGATAACTTTTGCTAAGTTGGTAGGAGTAAGGGCAATTTCGGTGATGCTGAGTTTTTGCTTGTTGAGGTAGGCGGCGATATCGCCCATAATCCAGTTAGCAGCTTGTTTGGGATTTGCACCAAGTGCGATCGCCTCTTCAAAATACGCAGCAACATTGCTTTCCTCAGTTAACACCCGTGCATCGTAAGGTGAAAGTCCCAAATCAGATTCATAGCGCTGGCGTTTTTCTGCTGGTAACTCTGGCAGTGTACTGCGCCAAGCGGCTAATTGTTCGTTAGTCACCTCAATTGGTGCTAAATCTGGTTCTGGGAAATAGCGATAATCGCTGCTTCCTTCTTTAACGCGCATACTAATAGTGCGTTGAGAAGTTTCTTCCCAAAGACGAGTTTCTTGAATAATGCGATCGCCTGCTTCTACTGCGGCTATTTGGCGTTCGATTTCGTATTCTATCGCTCTTTGAATGGCGTTGAAAGAGTTCATGTTCTTAATTTCCACCTTCGTGCCAAACTCTCTTTGTCCAATCGGACGCACAGAGATATTGACATCACAGCGGAGAGAACCTTCTTGCATGTTACCATCACTCACGCCGATATAGCGGAGAATGCGGCGTAATTCTTGAGCATATTCAGCAGCTTCTTGTCCGGAACGCAAATCTGGTTCCGAGACAATTTCTACCAAAGGCACACCTGCTCGATTGTAGTCTACCAGAGAATAAGTAGAACCACTAAGGCGATCGCTTCCCGCGTGAACTAATTTTCCGGCATCTTCTTCCATGTGCAGACGAGTGATGCCGATTTTTTTCCGCAGCGGATTACCATTAGCATCGACTAACTCAATTTCTAACCAGCCATGTTCAGCGATCGGTAAGTCGTATTGAGAAATTTGGTAATTTTTCGGTAAATCCGGATAAAAATACTGTTTGCGGTCAAACTTGCTATATTTAGCGATTTGGCAATTTAGGGCTAAACCCGCTTTCACAGCGTATTCCAATACTTTTTCGTTGAGTACGGGTAATACTCCAGGTAGACCCATACAAACCGGGTCAATGTTAGTATTGGGGTCAGCACCAAAAGCGGTAGAACTATTAGAGAAAATCTTGGTGTTAGTACTGAGCTGACAATGGGTTTCTAGACCAATAATCGCTTCGTACTCAGTTTTTACAAGAGCAGATGAAGTCATATAATTATTTGCTTGGGCATAATCCTTCTTTAAGGTACTATTTTAGCCTTCTGGTGACTGTCGCTGACTCTTAAAACCGCGCTGAATGATGCGAGATTGCCGCTCACTGAGATAATAATGCCATAATAACCGCGTGGCTACTGCTCTCCAAGGTCGCCAAATTTCAGCTATAAGTTCAATTTCTGCCGATGAAGGTCGATGTTCTAATCGTTTAACCTTCTGTATAGCTAATATTAACCCCAAGTCACCTTTGGGTAAACTATCCGATCGCCTGAGTGCCATCATTAAATATATATCAACTGTCCAATCGCCGATACCTTTAAGTTTTTTCAACACAGTGCGTACTTCTTCATCATCCATCGTGCTGAGGCTAGATAAATCAAGCTGTCCTGCAATGATAGATTGTGCTAATGTGCGTGCGTAAAGAGTTTTTTGCCGACTAAATCCAATTTGTTTGATTTCGACATCATCAAGTTGCAGAAATAACTCTGGAGTAATTGGAGATATAGCTGCTTGCAAACGAGTATAAACTGCTTTTGCTGATGCGAGAGAAACTTGTTGTTCTAAAATAATTTGAATAAGTGTAGAAAAACCGGGTTCGCGTACCCAAAGCGGTGGTGTACCAAAGCGAGTGAAAATTTCCGCCAAGTCTGAATCTCGTGATATCAGAAAGTTCAAACCGTCAGCAAAATTATCTTCAGTTAAAATTTTTGGCGATAACATTAGAAAGATACCTTAACAGTGCTAGTTACGCGCAAAACAGATTCCTGTTGAAATTTTCGCTTATAACTTGCTATCACCTCTTCAATCATCTGATTTTTAGTGCGGCTATTTTCGTAAATCAAAATGACTAACTTGGTTTTTTCTCTGGTCAGTTTTCCAGAACTATTTAGATATTGCCCGTATGCATCTATTACAGTTAATCCTTCACGAAAGCGGGGTGTAACTACACGGTTCAAAAATAGCTGCCATTCTAACTCTGATATTGTATCTCCTCCTAATTTGGATAAGCCGAAGTACAACTCATCTTTTGTGAAAATCTTTTCAGTGGAATTTTGAGTAGATGTCTGTGGTGACTGTGCGCGAACAAATGTATTTGTGTGAACAGGGGCGATAAAAAGTAAGCTTGTAAGAATTAGGCTGTTTACACTTTTTTGCATTGTCATTAAATCGATTTTAGTGAAGCTTGTAGCGTCAACTAAGTATAAGACACTATTAATCACAGGAAGTTATAGCGCAAAAAATCGTTGCTCAAAACCACGTTTTCAAATGCGCTGAAGCGCACTCTACTATTTATAAAATCGTTTGAATAGAAGGTTTCTAGAGATTTAATCTTGTAATGAGCGATTGAGCGATTCATCGCTCACTACGAAGAAGAAATTCTTAAAATTATTGGTCGAGTATTAAAGTGTAAAAATCTTCTAGGTAATTTGATTCTTTGACGGCAATTAGTTTACCTGCAATTGTGAATGCTGCCCAGTAGTAAGGGTGATTGTAAAGCTTTTCATCTGCTGCGAGTTTTCTAGTTCTATACATTTCTGTTGCTAAATACGCTTTAATTCTCAATTCATCGGCAGGCAAAGTGTTTAGCAAATCTTCATACCATTTTTTCAATTCTCCAACTGTTAGTTCTTTTAGCCATTTTGTGGCTTCTGCCAAGGCTGTTGCTTCTAATTTGTTTGGCTGTCGTCGTCGATAATACTCAATCATCAATAAGGCATTTGCAGTTGATTCTACAGTCCACAAGGTACTAATTACATGAGCAGAACCACGACTTAAAAAACCATTCGCTAAACCTAGATACTCGGTGGTGATGGTTTGCTTGGTAGTAATAGCAGTTTCGCAAGCTGAGAGAGTAACTAAATTGTAGCTTGCAAGTGTCTTTTGGTAGATTTCTTCTAAGGTTAGTTTATCTTCACCTGATAATACCAATTGTGATTTTTTCGGCTCAATAAAATTGTCGATTCCATGACCTGTAAAATGAAATATATTGTAATCACAAGATAAGGCAGATTCTACTACATTTTTAGTCGCTTGCGCTCCTTGGAGTCGTTTGGGATTATCAAACATTTGGCTAATAGTTTCCGATTCAAGTTTGGCAAATTTTAGTGGCGGATAAACTGTACTGTTGGGATGTTCAATACTTAATAATTTCTCTTCATTTGCCTGGGGTTCTAGTTGGTAATTTAGAGATAAGCCGATTTGAGCGCTTGGCAAATAGGTAATTGTGTAATTTGCATTTATCGGCGATTCTGACTCAGAATAAATATTGAAAAGAGCATGAAGAGGAAATCTATGTAAGTCGCGGTGGGGAATTAATATTAATTGGTTGATGCCTTCAAGTTCGTGTTCAATGGTGGAAATATTAAGGATATTTTTCAGATGCAAAAGCCTCTGTTCCATATCCACTAACCAGGAATGATTATCTTTGCTTTGTTTGTCTTGATCTAAGCTGCGATATTCCTGATATTGTTGATTCCAATCGTCTAACCAATCTTCTAATTCCACCAAAATTTGCACGGCTTCAGGTAGGGGAAATTCATCACTTACTGCGGCACTAATTATGGGTGTAAAGACGGGGATGGGTTCTGGGGCATTATCTTTGATTATGAAGGTGCGTAAAGCGTAAGGGCTGATATGCCAGTAAATGATTGCGGTTGTCGGATTAAGTAGTTGTTGAATTTCCGCATAATTAGGTGAAGAGATGTCATCAGTCCAACCAAAAATCAGCCAAGTTAAACAAGCATTTTTGTTGTATTCGGCGATTTCTAAAGCTTGTCGCCATTCGCCAGATTGTATAGCTAAATCAACTGCTAACTGTCCAAAACCAGCAAATTTCAAAGCTAATTGTTTTTTACTTTCTTGAGAACTTGGTTCATTTAATAAATGTTGCCATACATCTGTAGCGTATTGTAATAGTTCTTGTGCGTATGTGATTTCCCCCAAACCTAAAAGCGCTTTAATCAAGTTTTGCAATACTTCTAGATGCAATTGGGGAAAATCTTCTTGTGTGAGGGTTAAAAGCGCCTGATTGTACTCAGATACGGCTTGATGCCAATAATAGTGGGGTGCGGGATGTCTTTTTCCTCGGTCGTAGTGTGCGTTGGCGATCGCTAAATGCAATCTTCCCCAACCTTCTTGGTGTGTATCTTGGCGAACATAGTCCAATCCGGCTTGGTAACTAATCAATTTTGCATCATAATCGCCTTCTTTCAAAATCGGATTTACTGCCATTCCTGCGGATGTACCTCGACCAATCCAAGCTTCCCAGTAATCTGGTTGAAGTTGCAAAGCACCATCATAAGCGGCGATCGCTTCTACAAATTCTCCGATATGAAACAGTGCTACTGCTTGGTTGTACCAAGCTAAGTGAAATTCCGGATTGATTTCTATCGCTTTGTCATAAGAGGCGATCGCTTCTGTTCGCCGTCCTAAATTGTCTAAGGCGATACCTCTATTGAACCAAGTTAAGTAAAAATGCGGTTGAAGTTCTAAAGCTTTATCCCAAGACTCAATTGCTTCTGACCATTGTCCTAATTGTCCTAGCACTACGCCTCGGTCAATCCAAACTTCGGGATAATCTGGATCTAGATCGAGTGCATTGTCGTAAGAGGCGATCGCTTCCGAGTTTCGTTGATCTACGGCGAGGGCAATTCCTCGGTAATACCAGTTTTGCGGGTCGTCTGGTTGCAATGAGAGTGCTTTGTCGTAACTAAAAACGGCTTCTGATAACCTTCCTAATTTCAGCAACGCGAAACCTCGGCTAGACCAAGCTTCTTCGTAGTCTGGCTGAATTTCCAGTGCGACATCAAACGAAGCGATCGCCGATTCAAAATGTCCTAATTCGCCTAAGATGCCGCCTCGATTGTACCAAGCTTTAGGAGAGTCTTGTTTAAGTTCTAACGCTCTGTCATAAGAGGCGATCGCATCTTCAAAGTGTCCTAAGTGAAATAATGTCAAACCTCGATTAAACCAAACTTCATACATAGACGGGTTAATTTGTAAAGCTTGATTGTAAGAAGCGATCGCCCCTGACAAATCACCAGTTTTGGCTTGTTGAAGTCCTTGATAAAACCATTCTTGTGCCTGAGTATCAGTACTAACTAGTAGTGGTGGTTCAGTTTTTGGAATTGCCAGTCCCGAAGCAAGTTGCTGGACTAAACTGGTACTTTGGTCTAATCTGACCAACAACTCATCTAGGGTTTGGGCTACATCTGGTTCTAAATTTGCCAGCGACTCATCCACATATGTTGTTTGTGCGGATGCTTCTGGGCTGTTTTCCGCCAATGTTTCGTTAACAGAGATTGAGCGATCGCTTATTACCTCTTCCACAACAGGCATTATACTTTCAACTTCTGGCGCTTGAAACTCCCATACCAGTTCCCTCAAGTTTTCTATCAATTCTTCTTCGCTTTGAGTTTCCTCTGGTGCAGGCGTTATACTTTCAGCTTCTGGCGCTTGAAACTCCCATACTAATTCGCCGTTTTGTATTTCCCGGTTTGCGTCAGCGCTTGGCACATCCTCAGTACTAGTTTCTGTTTCAGCCGCTTCATACTGCCATTCGAGTTCTTCAAAGTTTTCCGCATCCCCAATTTCAATAGAGGTGAGAATTGCTGTAGACGTTGTATGTTGTGTATTTTCCTCGTTTTCGTCCCAATAAATTTCTCCTAAATTCCGCGTCAACAACCGGATACCAATGTCATAAGAAAGATCGCCAATTATGCCGATACCAAGTTCACCCAGTTGCACCATTCGCGTTGCTAACTGATTATTCGGTGCGGGTGATGCTAACAATTTTTCGCCAAAACTCAGCAACCAATCTAGCCAGCGGTCAACACTAATCCGATTTTCGATCCGTTGCAGATATTTCTGCGCCCACTGTTGTCCTCGTGCCTGATGTACGCCTTCTAGCAGTTGGTTATACAAAACTTCAAGATCGGCGTTTGTTAATTCCGGTGCTTGATGCACCACATTTTGTCTTTTTATACGGTTTTGAGAACGAGTCCGTCTCGTGCCAAAGGCGCGTTTCCAAAATTTATTAAGCCACTGAACTAGCCGCTTGAGCATCTGCCGCACTCTGGATGTTGTTTCTCATAGATTTTAACGAGCGCAGTGTTAAAAAAAGTAAGCATTACGTAAAAACGTAGTAGATTATCAAGGGGAATGGGGAATGGGGCATGGGGCATGGGGCATGGGGCATGGGTAATGAAGAATGGGGAATGGGTAATGCAAAAAACGCTTTCCCAATTCCCAATGCCCATTGCCCATTGCCCAATGACGGCAGGTGCCTCAACGGAACGGCAGTCGCTACAACGCGCTTAACCCGCGCAACGCGCTGCCTCGGAAACCTCCGCACGGCACTGCCTCCCCAATGCGATAGGGCCCATTGCCCATTGCCCATTGCCCATTGCCCATTGCCCCATTGCCCATTGCCCCAGTCCTATTGATTCGCAGCTTGAAATTGATTAAACAATTCCTGGACAATCAATTGCGGATCGTCTGTCTCAATTCCTAACTGTTGGGAAATTTGCTGGCGTAAGCTTTCATCCTGCTGCAACATCACAAACAACTCGTCTAGGGTGACGGTTTGCAATTCTTCCTCCGGTACAGTTTCTGACTCTGCTGCGGGTGCAGGATCGGTTGATAATTCTTTTTTGGGCGGGTTTTCTAACTCTGCTGCTGGTGCTGTTGCTTTATTCATTTGTTCGGGTTCAGGAGTGGTCTTGATAGCATCTGGTCCCTCATACTCCCATACTGGTTCGCTGACATTGCGTGTCAACAGTCGCATTCCAATATCATAGGCAGCATCGCCGACTTCGCCGACTTCCAATTCACCCAGATCCACCATCCGGGATGCTAATTCATTATTAGGTGCTGATGATGCTAGCAATTTTTCACTAAAGCGCTGTAACCATTCCAGCCAACGTTGAGTTGAGATGCGATGTTCAATATTATGCAGCCACTTCAGCGCCCAAGCTTGCCCTCGTGCTTGATGTACTCCTTCTAAAAGTTCGCTGAAGAGAAATTCCAGATCCGTATCGCTCAGGGGTGGAGCGGGTTCTTTTTGAACATCACCCACTGATGACGATGAAGTCTGTTTTTTACCAAACAAGCGTTGAAAAAACCTTTTAAGCCAGTGAAGGAGCCTATTGAGCATCTGCTGCACCCCTGAGTGTTGGTTATTTTAAGATTGTAGCGATGTCTACGATACACTCGATCGCTTAAGCGCTTTGCGAATTAGGAATTATAAATTAAAAATTCATAAATTTTAACAGTCTATATGAATTTTTATGTTGATGCAGACGAGAAAATCAACCATTAGAAGGAAGACAATTAGAAGCGGCAATTTCGCTATCCACAATAAAGGGCGGTAAGTTTAAAATAGTTTCATGGCAAACTATGATTGAGTGCTACTAATTAACCAATCTTCTTGGCATTGACGTTTCAATTCCATGTCTTACGAACCGCTGCACCACAAGTATCGCCCAAAGAGTTTTGCTGAATTGGTGGGTCAAGAGGCGATCGCCTTGACTCTCACTAACGCTATTCGCACAGCTAAAATAGCCCCAGCATATTTATTTACTGGTCCGAGAGGGACGGGGAAAACCTCTAGTGCGAGAATTCTCGCCAAATCCCTCAATTGTCTTAATAGTGACAAACCCACAGCAAAACCTTGCGGCATCTGCGATGTATGTCAGGGAATCACTAAAGGCTATTCTCTAGATGTAATAGAAATCGATGCCGCCAGCAATACTGGTGTCGATAATATCCGCGAACTCATTGAAAAGGCGCAGTTTGCCCCGGTTCAATGTCGCTATAAGGTTTATGTGATTGATGAGTGTTTAACAGGAGACTCTCTAGTTTTAACCAGTGAAGGTCTTGTTAGGATTGATGACCCTAACATTAAGGGTAAAAAGGTTCTCAGTTACAATGATGCAAATCGAAAGTGGGAATTCCAAAAAGTTGTCAGATGGTTAGATCAGGGAGAACGTCAGACTCTGGTTATCAAGACAACAAACCGAGAAATTACATGTACGGGTAATCATTTAATCAGGACAGTTGAGGGATGGATACCAGCAAAACACCTGAAAAAAGGAGCGAAGATACTATCCCCTGCGAGTGTGGATGCGGCACCCTCATTGACAAATTTGGCACGGATGGATATATCCGGAGATTTGTCAGAGGACACCACTTTAAAAACAATACATACGGGCAAAAATCATACGATCTGGAATCCATTCTTAAACAAGCTGAACTACTGCGACCTTTCTGTGCTTGCGGATGTGGAGAAAAGCTTGATGTTCCAGCCTTTTTGCGAAAAAAAGGCAAAGGACTTGTCACCATACAATCTCACTGGCAAAAACATCCATATCAAAAAGGACACGGAATTTGGGAACTTAGAACAAAAAATTTCCTTGCCGAAGCCGAGATTTTGTCACCAGAAATACTGGGACTTATTTATGGAACCTTGCTGGGAGATGGGTCTATCACTTACCCAAATAAACACAGTAGATTCCCTAGATTATGTTGGACACACGCAGAAACACAGCAAGAATGGTTGGAATACAAAGCCGATCGCCTTCAAAAACTGCGACCAAAGCTACGATTTGCGGCTAATAAGGGATACGGAAATACATCACTTAAGAGCAAAACATTCTGTCATCCCCAACTTAAAGATGTCTTTGACATTGTTAAACCGAATGGGGACAAAAAACTCGTCTCTATCGACTGGCTTAGTAGAATTACAAAAGAAGGACTTGCTTGGTGGTTTTGTGATGATGGTTCACTCAGCCTCAGTCCACAAGGAAGTCCACAGATTCAATTGCATACTGAAGGATTCTCTGGGGAAGAAAATCAAATTATTGTCAGATGGCTTACAAAAATGGGTTACCCAACAAAAACAAAGTTTTACACAAGGAGTAGCACAGGTAAGACATACCACTACATATCGATGGGAGCGAACACAAGTAGAAAATGGTTGGCAGACCTCAAACAATATTCCATACCCGCAATGGACTACAAATTTGGAAACGGTCGAATCTGTCCACCTCGCTGGAGTTGAGCAAGTTTATGATATAGAAGTTGAGCATAATCACAACTTTGTGGCTAACGGTCTGTTAGTCCATAATTGTCACATGCTCAGTAATGCGGCATTTAATTCGCTACTAAAGACACTAGAAGAACCACCGAGACACGTTGTCTTTGTTTTAGCGACAACAGACCCGCAAAGAGTTTTACCAACGATTATTTCTCGCTGTCAAAGGTTTGATTTTAGGCGAATTCAGGTAGAGGCAATGGTGAAGCATTTGAAAGCGATCGCCAGCCGAGAAAATATCAATATTTCTGATGACGCTGTAAAATTAGTTGCCCAAATTGCTCAAGGTGGATTGCGCGATGCAGAAAGTTTGCTCGACCAATTAGCACTATTATCGGGTGAAGTGACACCAGAGCGAGTTTGGGATTTAGTCGGTTCGGTAAGCGAACAAGAAATGCTTGTATTGGTGAACGCGATCGCTGACAATAATCCGGAAGCGGTTCTTGACAGCACCCGCAAAATCCTTGACCGTGGTCGCGAACCTTTAACTATTCTTCAGAATCTTGCCGCATTCTACCGCGATTTACTCATCGCTAATACTGCACCCAAACGCCAAGATTTAGTTACTTGTACAGACCAAACTTGGAAAGCGATCGTTGAATTCGCCCAACAGTTAGACATAAATACAATCTTGACAGGACAGCAACACCTGCGAACCGCTGAAGTGCAAATCAAAAACACCACTCAGCCGCGTTTGTGGTTAGAAGTCACATTGCTAGGCTTATTACCCAGCGCCAACACCCAATCCGCAGCCCCAAGCCTAGCACCCATCACTACCCCAACAGCATCGCCAAGCAATCATCGTCCCCCCACTCCCTCATCCTCCCCCACTCCCCCATCTCCCTCACCTCCCCCATCTCCCCCCACTCCCCCACTCCCCCACTCCTCCACTCCCCCCACTCCCCCACACCACGCTTCCCCCACACCTCCAGCAGAATCCAACGATGCTTCACTTGCAGAAACTTGGCAAAAGGTAGTGACTTACCTACCAGTTTCTACAGGTTCATTGCTGCGTCAAATGTGCCATCTGATTGAGTTTGATGGTAATCTTGCTCGGATTGGAATTAAATCGCCAGCTTGGTATAAAAGGCTTCAGACAGAGCAGCCTGTAATTGCCACAGCCTTTGAAAAAGCTTTCCAGCGTCAGATAAAAGTAAATCTAGAATTAATTAGCGGGTCGTCACCACCTTCTACTCCCCCAAAGCCTAACGACGTAAAAGCGCAACCTCCGCCGAGTTCTCAAAGTAATAATCAAAGCGATAATATAACCCCGCCAGCAGAAGTTTCCCAACCAGCAAAAAACCGATCCGCAAGAACTGAATCTCCCTCAGTTCCGCAAGCAGTGCAAATGCCTCCACCGCGATCGCCTGCACCACCTTTCTCCGTCGCTGATATGGAAAATGCCGATCTAGTGGCGATCGCAGCTCGAGGTCTGGCGAAATTTTTTGATGGTCAAATTATCCGCTTCACAGAAGAAGTTGTAGAAGTGTCAGATACAACTACACCTGATTTGTTAGAAGAAGCGGAAGAAGATTAGGGAATTGGGAATGGGGCATGGGGCATTGGGCATGGGGCATTGGGCATGGGGCATTGGGCATTGGGCATTGGGCATTGGGCATGGGGAATAGGTAATAGAAAGAAATTGTCTCCCTTGTCTCCCTTGTTCCTAGTCCCCAGTCCCCAGTCCCCAGTCCCTAGTCCCCAGTCCCCTGATGCAGTGTTTTCACCCATTTCAACCGCTTTGGTCTGACTGACACGCGGGCAGTGGCGCTACTCATGACTACAAACCAGTGGAACATGTATATAATTCCGCGTAATGTCTGAAGCAAAGGCACAAAGTAGCTAGAAACGCGAAATTTTTTCTCTTTATCTTGACGTATCCGCTTTAGACCTGCGAACATACCCGCCATTGACATGGTGACTGTCAAGCCGCTGACTGGACTTAGAATTGGTGGACGATGACGGGCGATCGCCATCAATAAATCTGGTACTGCTGCTGTCGGTAAAATATACATAATCAGCAAAAACATCAGCAAATCCCAGGTTTTACTTCTCCCCATGCGGTTACGGAGAATTAAATCCCAGTAATCTAAATAGCGCTGATATCCGCCTTCTGCCCAACGGTTGCGCTGATGCCAAAGAGCGATCGCATTCGTCACGCCCTCTTCTTCCACCGCTGGATTAAAAGCACAATCAATATCCCAGTCGTTTAAATGCAGGCGGAATGTCAAATCCAAGTCATCGGTGATGGTTTCTTCATTCCAGCCCCCGCAGCATTCCAAAGCTTCGCGCCGGACAAATTGACCATTTCCCCGCAGCTCGCCGATTCCACCAATGGCAATCCGCCGCTTTTGGAAAACGGCATCAACTGCCATTTCTGCCATTTGACCTTTTGTCCAAAAGTTTTCTTTGGCGTTGGCGATCGCTTTTCGCACCTGCACCGCCCCCAGCTTTTCTTTAGCAAACAAGGGTATTACCCGCAATAGCAAGTCTGGCGACACAATCGCATCAGCGTCAAACACCGCTATAATTTCCCCTTGTGTCAGTGGCAAAACTTGATTTAATGCCCCTGACTTACCGCCACTCGCTTCTGCTGAACGTCTTAATACTTTTAGGTTATTGTATTTTTCCGTTAGTTGTGCTAATACCTGCGGCGTTGTGTCGCTGCTGTTATCGTCAATTATCCAGACTTCGTAATTCCCTTGCGGGTATTTTAGACTACAAAGATTCTTGACTAAATTGGCAATAACTGCTTCTTCATTTTTAGCCGCCACTAATACAGATACTTTTGGTAAATCACCCAGCATTTCCTCTTGGTAGGGGAAGAAATTATTCTCCCCTACTAAGTGTTCTTTGCCCGGTCTAGCAAACACGATTCTCAGAGCGTGAATTCCTAAGATAGTGGTCAATCCGAGGATAAAAATAGAACCCCAAGAAACTAAATGTAAAGCGATCGTGCCGCTCCAGACTACAGTCAAAACTAGAGCGGCTTTTTTTCTCCGACCTTGAAACCGGGATGGTAGAAACACGGGATCGGTCTCTACTTCCTCTAACTCATCATCTCCCGATACATCAGAAAATAAAGAGTTGAGCGGATCAAGCTCGTTGTAAGAATCGTTTTCGGGCCAGGAATTCGCTGGCATAAGTTACTTGATTCAATAACCAGTATTTGTCTACACCCATAAAGAAGCTGGGTATCAGGTAACACCAAACTGTGCAACCTTCACACACTTTTAGCTTACCTTGAGATTGGCGATACTTTTCCACTTCTTCTGACTCACGATAGAGTTCGTAAAGTCGCCCGTTAATCGGAACTCCGGTTTGGGCAAAATGGTAACAAGGTAGTAGCAGCTCGTCATTGGGAGAAATCGCAATCACGGCATCCACCGCCTTACAGCGGGGATTTTTAGTGTCATTGCCCCCAGCTTCAATAAAAGCCAATGCAGCCTTATTGTACCCGACATTTTTATATTTCCTCGCAGTAGCTTCGATTGCCGCTACCATTTCTGGGGTAGGGTTCTTATTAGAGTTGTATTGGTCATAAGCTGTAAAAGCAGGGTTTAGCCAGACGCGAACACCTAGTTTTTGTCCTAATGCTGCGACTTCTTGAATGCGATCGTAATTTTGGGCAGTAACGGTATGATTTAGTACCGGGTACTCTCCTAAAGATTTAGCGATCGCTACCGACTCTACCAAATTGTCAAAAATCTTCACACCACGCGAGTGATCGTGAGTTTCTGCATCCGCACCATCCAAAGAGAAATTCAAAAAGTCTACTAAACCTTGAATTTCCTTAGCTTTTTTCGGATACAAAATGGTATTCGTCGTCATGCTGGTATAAAAACCCCGCAGTTTTGCCTCGGTATAAATCTCCCCGACATCATGTCTTAATAAAGGTTCGCCACCCGTAAAGTCTACATATTTAGTCCCCAAACGGCGTAAATCTTCTAAATTACGCTTAATCGTTTCCAAATCAGCTTCTTTTCCCGGTTCTAATGCCCAAATGTTGCAAAAGTGACACCGGGCATTACAGCGATACGTCAAGTAATAATTTGCAACCAGCGGAGCCATAGTGTAAACCCACTAAAAGTTTTCCTTAAGACATCTTTAAACGGAGTTAACCAACAGTCAACATTCTTTTGGTAGTGGTTGGTTGTTAGTGGTTGGTAGTTGGTGGTTGGTAGTTGGTGGTTGGTTGTTGGTGGTTGGTTGTTAGTGGTTGGTTGTTAGTGGTTATTCTACAACCATTACCGATTACCAATTACCAATTACCAATTACCGATTCCCCATTCCCCACTCCCCACTGCCCACTGCCCACTCCCCATTCCCCATTCCCCACTCCCCACTGCCCACTCCCCACTCCCCCCATAGTTATGAATAACAATTTTTTGGGAACACTATTCAAAGCTACCTACATCCCCGGTTGTCAACTAACTAGAGGAGTATTAAATTATGTCTTTTGAGCAACTCCAGCCAGCGACTCAACAACAAGCAAGCGTCTACTTACCTTACGTTCAAACCAGCAAGCGCGATTTTTTGCGTTATGCCATCGGTCTTTATCAAAAAGGCGTTTTGGAGGGAAAACGCAAAATAGAGGGCAGCGAACACGTTCCCTTTGTCGCTACTTGGAATATTGCCACCCTACCGTCAGACTTAACTCGTTGCCGATTGCAGTTTGATGGCGACGCGGAATTAAGTTATGAACTGATGATGGCAAGTTTCGAGTTTATTAATTTTTTAATTGAACTGATGGAAAATTATAAGCGCTATCGCATAACTGATTTTTCACAAGCATTTTACCGCAAACTGCTGCGTGTAGAGGAATAAACAAAGCAAAGCGGGGAAATATAATTCAATAATTCTCAGTTTTAGCAACTTCGCCCAAAAAAGGTACGATTTCAAGCTAGAAAGTATCCTTGAAATTTGGGCGATCGCTTCAGTCAACGAGTTTGGTAGCAACCTTGAAAGCGAACTTCGACCTAGAATTAGGATCTAACTAGGTTCTACTTTCTTTTGAAATAAGGAGTGCATGTGTGCCAAAATCTGCTAAGTATTTGCTCATTGGCTCAACTGAAAGTTACAGTGGCAAATCTGCCACAGTTTTAGGTTTGTCGCATCTGCTAAAGCAAAAAGGATTAGATATTGCCTACGGTAAACCGTTAGGTACAAGTTTGAGTGAATTTGAAGGAAGTGTAGTTGAGGAAGATGTGCAATTTATTGCCAACAGCCTCAATTTACCTTCAAACCGGATTGCACCGACAATGCTTGCTTTAGATGAAGTAGCTATACAAAAACGCTTGCGTGGAGAAGACAAAACTGATTATCGTGCCACTTTAGGACAGCAATATTTACCAATTTTTGGCGGCGATTTGGTATTGTTAGAAGGCCCTGGCAATTTGTCAGAAGGCAATTTATTTGACTTGTCTTTGCTGCAAGTGGCTGATGTTGTTGATGCAGCTGTGTTGTTGGTATGTCGTTATAAATCGCTGCTTTCAGTTGAGGCACTTTTAGGAGCAAAACAGCGGGTAGGCGATCGCTTAATTGGTGTTGTCCTCAACGATATCCCCGGAACTCAAATAGAAGAAGTTGATGCTCAGTTGCGTCCGTTTTTGGAACAACAAGGTATTCCCGTACTGGGAATGTTGCCGAAAAATGACTTGCTACGCAGTGTTAGCGTTGGCGAATTGGTAAAGCAGTTAAATGCCCAAGTTCTTTGTGGTAGCGATCGCCTAGATTTAATGGTTGAGAGTTTAGCAATTGGCGCGATGAATGTCAACTCCGCAGTGAAGTATTTCCGCAAACGGCGAAATATGGCGGTAGTTACAGGAGGCGATCGTGTGGAAATTCAACAAGCTGCTTTGGAAACGTCCACTCAATGTCTCATCCTTACCGGACAACTCCCACCACCTTCGTTCATCCTCAATCGCGCTGAAGAACTAGAAATCCCCATTTTGTCAGTAGATTTGGATACCCTCACCACTGTAGAAATTGTTGATCGTACTTTCGGTCAAGTGCGCGTCCACGAACCGATTAAAGTTCACTGTATTAGCCAATTGATGGCTGAACATTTTGATATTAACCGCTTGTTGTCTCAACTCGGCTTAAATCCCGCAGTGGCTATCCAGTGAAACTAGTGTAATTCGTCAGCTAGGCTGATGGAAGACAAGGTAAAATCCTCCTGAATGGCGTTATCTATGAAGTATTGAGGATGGTCTGGGAACCCAAACCATCCAGCTATTAAATTCAGCAAGCAAAAAATTGTATTAATGTTTCACCACAAGCCGATTCGTATTTACACTCTGTTTGGTAGAATATCTGGGTTGTTTAATCTGATTCTGTCCATCTTTGAGTCAGTCCATAGACCTTATTAACCTCGATACATTAGCCCAAGAACTGGCAACTATCCAGCAAACAGGTTCTAAACGAATCGCCTTGCTTGGTTCTCGCCACGTTCCGATTACGCATCAAAATCTGATTGAGATGATGACTTATGCCCTGGTTCTATCAGGGAATCGCATCATCACATCTGGTGCTACAGGTACCAATTCAGCTGCCATCCGGGGAGCAATGCGGGCTGATGCCAATTTATTAACGGTGATTCTACCCCAAAGCTTGGAACGCCAACCCAATGAATCGCGACAGCAATTAGAACAGGTAATGCATCTGGTTGAAAATCCCAGTAACGATCATCTGTCTCTTGCTGAAGCTAGTTACCTGTGTAACAAGGAAATTGTTTCTCGTTGTCAACAATTAATTTGTTTTGCTTTTCACGACAGCCGCACTTTGTTGCAAACTTGTGGGGAAGCAGAAGAACAAAGAAAAGTGGTGACATTGTTCTACTTTGATTAGTCATTAGTTATTTGTACGAGTGTCGTTGGTATGTGTATTTTTGACCGCTGACCCCTTCGGGGTTCGCCAGGTGCTTCAAGTCGGCACAGCCGACGGCAGGTGCTACAACGGGGGGAACCCCCGCAACGCACTGCCTCCACGGACACGCTGCTCAAGTCGGCAAAGCCGCCCACACAGGTGTCCTCCCCAACGCACTGGCTCACCAATGACTCTTGACTAATGACTAATGACTAATGACTCTTGACCAATAACCAATGACTATTTTTTTGTACTCTATCGCAGCCGCTGCGGTGCTAATTTATCTGCCGTTTTTGGTAGTGGGTTATGCTCGTATGCGTGTGGGATACGATCAATCTGCTCCCCGCGCTATGTTTGACAAACTACCACCCTACGGACAAAGAGCTACCTGGGCACATCAAAATTCTTTTGAAGGATTTATGATTTTTGCTGCCGCAGCTTTGATGGCATACGTAACGAATGTGAATTCTCCTATCGCAGTAGTCGCAGCGATCGCTTTTGTTGCGGCTCGGTTGCTATACTCAATCTTTTATATTTTGAATATACCCCTTTTGCGATCGCTCATGTTTGCTGTTGGCTCCCTCAGTTGGGGTACTCTTTTCGCCCTCAGCATCATTCAAGTTAGCTAATTGGGCATAGGGCATGGGGCATGGGGCATGGGGCATTGGGCATAGGGCTTTTCCTCTTTCCCCTTTCCCATGAGTCCCTTTTCCCCTCTTCAAATCCCCAGTCCCTAGTCCCTAGTCCCTAGTCCCTAGTACCTAATCCAAAATGTTCTATGGCTTCTACCTATTCCTTTGATATTGTCAGCGATTTTGACAGACAAGAATTGGTCAACGCCGTCGATCAAGTTGTCCGAGATGTTAAAAGCCGTTACGATCTTAAAGACTCTCAAACTACTGTCGAATTGAACGAAGACAACATTACCATCGGCACCGACAGCGAGTTTACCTTAGAGTCTGTACACACCATCCTGCGCGAAAAAGCCGCCAAGCGCAGTCTCTCTCAAAAAATCTTTGATTTTGGCAAAGTTGAATCAGCCAGCGGAAACCGCGTCCGTCAAGAAATCAAACTCCAAAAAGGCATTAGCCAAGAAATTGCCAAGCAAATTTCTAAATTGATTCGTGACGAATTCAAAAAAGTACAAGCGTCAATTCAAGGTGACGCTGTACGAGTTAGCGCTAAAAATAAAGATGACTTGCAAACTGTAATTCAGCGGTTGAAGCAAGAAGACTACCCGGTGGCTCTACAATTTACGAACTATCGGTAATGGGTAATGGGTAATGGGGAATGGGTAATGGGTAATGGGTAATGGGGGGAATCAATAATTAACCACTATCCACGCTCCCACTAACCACGCTCCCACTAACCACTATCCATGCTCCCACCCCCGATGCTTTTTTGAAATGCTGGACGTTGAGCTATCTGCTTGATGTAGTTCAACACAGCTGGGTAAGCGCTCAAATCTAATTTGAGCATCATAGGAATGTAACCCAGAACAGAACCCACTGCTACATCAGCAACGGTGAATTCATTACCTAGTATGAAAGGTTGCTGCTCTAGAATTTGATTCAGGGGAGTCATCAAGCGGGGCATTTCTCGCTCTCGATTAGCTCGACAAAAACTCCTGTAGACAAGCTGGAATTAGCAAATAACACCCACTGGGCAATTTTGGCGCGTTCCTCTACTGAAGATGGCATTTTGCCATACTTTTCGGCGAGATACAGTAAAATTGCTCCTGATTCCCAAAGCTGAAAATCTCCGTCTACAATTGCCGGGACTTTGCCCATCGGATTGATTGCGAGAAATTCAAAGCTGACGGTGTTCTCCAGCTTGCATATCAAGCTTGACAAATTCGTAGGGAACACTGAGCTATTCTAGATACCACTTGAAATTGATGCGCGACTGCGATCGCCACCGTCAAGCTTCAACATAATTAAAACAAATTAAAGAACTTTGTGCGTGTGGGAATGTTGTTTAACGTTATCTTCCTTGTTAACAACTCGTTTGGCATTTAGTACGCGCTTGCGCTCGGTGGAATGCTTGAACTCTGTATAAGTTGTACCTTGAGGAATCAGGGATTTTGCGGTTTCGCGACGCTTGTAAGTGCGAGCAGCTGCAAACGCTCTGGGCACAAATTCCTCGCCAAATTGAGCGTTGGCAGGAAAGCCATCTGGTAAATATTGCGTATCTTGGTCTAACACAGATGCCAAAGTTGTCCCACAAGCCAACTTATAGGAAGTGGGAATACCTTTAAAAATCGCTTCTAAAGCCGCAGAGGGAATAGGTTCTATAACTTCGACTTGATGAACTTCTCCATCTTCTTTGATGAAGCACGTAGCCAAACCGATAACGATGTAATCATCACCGGCTAAATCGGGAGCGTTGGCGTAGGAAATTGCAGTTGTCATAAGAAAATCTTCGCTCTTAACTTAAAAGTCAGATTCAGAAATTGGGTACTGTCAAGAAAATTCTTACTTTTCACAAAAAAAATTTATTCATTGATGTGAACGATCGCAAATTTTCTGGGAATAATAAACCGTCGAGGTTTTTAGGTTCGCCTAAAGCCGTTGAAAAAGAAGGGTTCTTAAGTTCGATTTGGAGTTTTCACATTCCCCAGTACCCGCCAGTCCCACCGGAATGGCTTGTTGGCATTCTACCAAGTTGTCGCTCTTACTTGTTGACTAGTCTATTGGATTGAGGATTGCTGTTTCTGGAATTGGACTTGGGGATGAAGTATCTATTATCAGGTTGAAGCATCAATTATTGGTATAGGGCGAACACTCCCACTTGTACTTGATACTTGTACCCAAGTACTCATAGACACCTTAACAAGTGACACAGGGACGAAACCACTCTTCACAAGAAAATTATAAGTTGATCTTACAGAGCAAGAGGCTCAGGCAGGAAAATATGAATACAAACCCATTTTTAGCATCTGAGAGTGAGCAAACTTACCTAAATAAAGCTGTTTTAAAAAACACAAGTTATGCTCAACAGCATCAGGCTAACAGTAGCGGGGAATCTGCTAATAAAGACAGTTACTTACGCTCTTGTGCTTTAAGATTAGCCGAACAAGGAGATTACACCGAAGCGATCGCCCTGTTAAGTCAACTAATCAACCGTCATCCCCACAATGCCGTAGACTACAATAACCGGGGGCTGATTTATTTTCAAAGTGGTGAAAGACAAAAAGCGTTCTGGGATTACAACAAAGCATTACAACTCAACCCCAAGTTAGCCAGCGCTTATAACAATCGCGCAAATTACTACGCAGCTTGTGGAGAATTAACATCAGCCATCGCCGACTACGACCGGGCGATTGATTTGCACCCCAGCCATGTCCGGGCACAAATTAACCGAGGTATCACCTTACGTGATTTGGGACAATACGAAGAAGCAATTGAGGCTTTTGAGATAGCACTACTTTTCGGTCAACTTGAAGACCACATTTTAGCAGAACGCGGCAGAACTTATCATCTGTGGGGCGATTGGAATTATGCGATCGCTGATTATCGCCGCACTTTAAATCAACTACCGCTCTTAAGCACTCGTAAGGATGAACGTAGCTCGCGTTTACGTTTAAAAGTCGAAAATTGGTTGGGTGAGTTGCTGTGTTCTTAAATTCGTAGTAGGCGTTTTAACGCCTATTTTAAGCACACACGAGTGCTTACTACAAATTACTTCGCTGCAAACGGGGTGTATTTGCCTCCCCTACCCTCAACAATCGTTTGGGTATTGGAAATAAGCATTTTTTGGTAAGTTTCGCCCTCACTGCCCTTTTCCCCCAAACCATCGGCAAACAGTTCTTGTGGTAAAACCTTAACATTCGCGTTTTTGGCTACCGCTGTAATTAGCTTGGGATTAATCGTTGTTTCCGCAAAAATCGTTGGTACACCGACTTTTTTGATATCTTTTACCAATCCACTTAAGGAGTGCTGCTAGCGTCAAATTGGGGAGTTATCGTTCTTGACAGCAGCAACGAATATTTTTAGGGCGATCGCTTGTTGAGCAAGCTTCCTTGATTCTTTTTTGATGAGCCATTTGTCGGAGTTGACAAAAAAACTGAAGCGATAATTTTTGAAGTTTTTAACGAACTGAAATCGCAAGAACTTAGTAGGGTGCGTTATAACGAAGTTTAACGCACCATTAATGGTCTTCTGATAATTTGCTTTCTTAAAACTTATATAAATCACAAGTGCGATCGCGAATTACGATGCAAAATCACCCACGTTACCACTGGTGTACCAATTAAAGCAGTAACCGAATTCAAAGGTAAAACTGTTTGACTTCCGGGAAATTGCGTTAGTAAATCTGCAATTAATGCTAAAATTGCACCCATAATTGTGACTGCTGGAACCAACACCCGATGGTCTAAAGTATTTAATAGACTGCGACACAGGTGAGGAACAGCTACACCCAAAAATGCCACAGGACCGCAAAAAGCGGTAATCGCTCCTGCTAAGATAGAGGCACTGGTAATAATCCAGAATCGTGCTTGTTGGACAGTTAAACCGAGAGTGAGAGCATGGGTATCGCCTAAAATTAGAACATTCAAGGGTTTAGATAGCAATAATGCTATTAATAAACCGAAAATGATTATGGGTATAAGGATTGTTAATTGTCTCCAAGTGACACCGGAAAAACTACCAAAAGTCCAGATTAAGTAGCTTTGAATTTGAGTGCGATCGCTAAAATTTAGTAAGATGTTCACAATGGCGGAAGTTGCGTAACCAAATAATAATCCTAAAATTAATAACGTCATTGTATCTGATACCCGCTGCGAGACAATTAACACCATTCCCAACACGACAGCAGCACCAAAAGAAGCAGCTATTACTAAACTTAAATCACCGAGTATCCCGGAATTTTTGAATAATAAACCTCCACCAGTTGCGCTAACGGTGAGGAGAACTAAAGCGACTCCCAAGGAAGCACCAGAACTAATTCCTAATATGAATGGTCCTGCTAATGGATTTCTAAATAATGTTTGCATTTGTAAACCGCTGACACCTAAAGCAGCACCAGAACAGGTTGCAGTTAATGCTTTAGGTAAACGAAATTTGAGGATAATATTTGTCCAGGTGGGTTGGGAAGATTCTCCACCAAGTAAGATGGTGATGACTTCTTTGATAGGAATTTGCACGGAACCAAAGGCAATATCGAGTAGAAAAGCAAGAATTAATATGCTAGTTAAACTGAGGAATATTACAGGCATAAAATAGGACTTACGCAAAAAACATTTGTAACCCTCTTTCCTTCTCCTTACGGAGACGCTGCGCGAACGTCTTCTTCGTACCTTCTCCTGTCGGAGACGCTGTGCGAACGCGGTTCGTTTTTTCATTCTTATGCCCAAGTCCTAAAGAAAGTTACTTCAGCTTTTGGTAATAAATTAGTTGATGATTTGGTAATAGTTCTGGATGCATAATTTTGACTAAATCGGATAAAACTACATCGGGGTTACTAGTTCCACTTTCCCAATAGTCATTACCCCCATTATAATTCACGCGAAGGTTATTATTATAAACATTACCCTTTTTAACCGCGTTGAATTCTCCATAGCGATTATCTTCGCTTATTGCATCTTTTAAACTTTGCCATGACTGACTAACATTTAACCAATAATCTGCCTTGATAGCGCGTGCAAATACATCTTCAAACGATAAAGGTATACTACCAGAAGAATTATCTACACAAAGATAATCAGCACCTGCATCAGTGAAATATTTGGCAGCATAACTTTTACATCCTGGTGCATACCAAGTCCCTTTAAAGTTAAATCCAGTAAAGACGGTGGGACGTTTTTTGAGAGATTTTACTTTTGCAGCTACAGCTTTGTATTTTTGCGATGTCTCCTGAAAAATTTTCTCTGCAATCTCATCTTTATTAAACAATAAAGCCGTAAACTTTAACCATTCCGCATGTCCCAACGGAGAAGTTTCCATATATTCTGCATTTATGGCTACTTTTAAACCCGCTTCTAACAATTTGGGATGACTATCTATTTGAGGGTTCCCTGTACCATATGTTATTACTACATCAGGGTTAAGTTCTAAAACTCGCTCAATATTCAAGTTACCATTACTCTCGACTTCAACGATTTTTCCTGCTTTGATATTTTCAACTACTGCTTGTGTATTCACTTTTTTAGTATCGCTGACAGCAAGTAGTTTATCGGCTATTCCTAATTTAGCAAAGTGAGGTAAATGAGTTGTGGAAAGCGAGATAGCCGAATTTACGGGGACAGTAATTATTTGACTTTTATCAAACCCTGTTGGTACAGGTGTCCCACATTGCACTAAAACATATTGAAAACTCGTTTTAGCATCGCGCCAAGGATTTTTTACGGTGATAACTTTATAGTTTTTCTGATATTCTACAGTAAAACCCGTGGCGTAATTCACTGTCAACTTATTCGGGAAGTAATCAGTATTTGGATTATAGTTTTGCAGGCAAGTTTTTGCATCTGCTAATTTCTCAGGAGGATTGATTATATTGTTACAGGAGACGATGAAAGTAGCTACACAGAAAATTAAAGAAAAAAAGATGCTCCATTGACCTAGGCGAATTTTTAAAGTCATTATATGAAAGAATGTACTAAGTAAAAATTTCTCCCGCTTTCAACACTAAAAGTTGAGGAAACTTTGCGTGAGATAATTCCTAAACCGAGTCTGATGGATATATATGTTGAGTAACTTTATTACCTTGAACTAAATGTTCATTAACAATTCTTTCTGCTACCTCTGGTTTAACGCAAGTGTACCAAGTTCTATCAACTGAATGATAAACTACAGGACCAAGTTTACAAACTTCTAAACAACCAGAAGTTCTCACATCAATATCTAACTTTGCTTTGGTTACTGCTGATTTTAACGCTTCAAATATAGGTTGCCAATTTCGGGAAGGATAGCAGCGTCCGGAAGTACAAACTGCAATATAAGGACATTTGAGGGGATTTTTAGCAAATGGTATCGATTTTTTACCTAATACATAAATGTCTCGAAGTTCGTTATAAAGTTCTAATTTAGTAAAATTAGCTTTCCCTTCAGGTAAGAGATTTTCATCTTCAACGTAAGGATTGGGTAAGAAAATTGTCATCGCTTGTTCCCCCGCACCATTCCAAAGTTGAATTCCCCATGTTTTTGGTGTTCCTTCAGGATTAAGACGACGATAAAATGCACCTTTATTAATTAAACGTTGTTGTCGTAGTTCTATAGGTGTTTCCGAATTAGGACCACCGAAATTTTCTTCAATACATAAATGAAAGTGCCAATCATTAGCGATGATTGTCAGATATCCATCGTAAAGAACGCATTTTTTTGGTGCTTCGTGAAATTCTAATTCTAATACGCTACCTTGTTCGATATGTCCTAACCCTACTTGATGCCAATTTTCTTGGAATAAGGTGTAAAGTAAACAAGCGAGAGTATCACTATTGCAATCAAAGTGTTCGTATTCAATTTTCCAGCCAGTCAAAGTAGTTTCAGTGATGATGCGATTTAATGGTGTTACCCAAGTTTTGAATTCATTCATGATTTTTTCAAGGAGGAAATTTAAACGCAGAGGGACGCTAAGGTAAGCGCAAAGGAACGCGGAGTTTTTGTAACTAGTTTTACATATTTTTTGACCAAAGATTACAACAAGTGCAAAAAACTTAAAATTTCCAGTTCAATCCGACTTGAAAAACTCTCCCCGCATCAGGATACCCGGCAAATAACTGATATCTTTGGTCAAAGATATTATCTACGCTACCATTAATTATTAATTGCTCGCTCAAAGGTATTCGCAATTTTATATCAAATGTTGTGTACCCCGGTAGTGATTCAGTATTGGTATTATTCGTCGGATATGCACCTAATGAGTGCATGAGGAACCCTGCATATAAACCTTTATAATTCTCATAGGAAATACCCGCGTTGATACTATCTGCACCGGCAAATCTTAATTCTTTATCTTCCTCCGCAGAATTTGTACTTTCGAGAATCCGGGGGTCATTTGCCGTATAATTCACAAATGCGTAGATATTATTGACTAATTGGAGATTTAATGAAGCTTCAATTCCTTGTGTGCGAACTAAGCCAATATTTTCGTAAGTCGCTACGGTAACTGCGGAGTTATAAGCAATTAAGTCAGAGATGGTGTTGTTGAAATAAGTCAAACGCAACAATCCAAATTCACCTAATTTTTGGTCAATTCCAATATCGTAACTATCACCTTTTTCCGGTTTAAGATTGGGATTGCCTACGTAAGTACCACCGTTTGCGTATAAGTTGAAAAGGTTGGGTGCTTGAAAATTTCTAATATAGTTAGCGCGGATGGTAGTAGAATCAGAAAGTGCAAGTTTTGTACCGACAGATGGTGAGGTAAATGAACCGTTAGTTAAGCTGTTAAAATCTTGTCGCAAACCAAAGTTAAGACTAAAACTTGGCGTTAAATCTATTTCATAACGAGCAAATATTGCACCTTGTTCAATACTATCGTCGTAAGTAATGCTGTTGAGATTTGTGGAATAATTGAAGGTGCTATTTTTTGCGGCAACGCTGCGATAATCAAAACCATAAGTTAAAGTTTGATTTCTGGCAAATTTCCAGTTATGGTTGACTTGAACTCCATAGGAATCTTGCTGATTATCAAACCTCCTTTGGGATGAAGCTGGTAATGTCAGATTCTCAAATTTACTGTTGAGAAAATCAGCGTAAAATTTGGCGGTAAGTAACGAATCTTCACCTTGTCCAAGTTTAGAATTCCAAGTTAAATCTGTGAGTACTTGGTCGGTGTATTTGCGATTATTATCAGTCAAGCTGTTAAAATATCCCTGACCAAATCTAGGCAGGGGAATGGGGACACCTCCGGGAACTCCCTGTTCTTTACCCAAATAAAGCGCGGAAAATGTCAGGGTATTGCGTTTACCTAAATCTGCTTGGAGTTTGACGTTGAAGTTGTTAGCAAGAACATCATTATTCTTTCTTGTTCCCTCAAAATTTGCTTCGGGAATGGAATAAGGATAATTATATTCAGCTTGAGTGCGGTTGTACCCGATAGAATATCCCAGATTTCCAGCTTTTCCGGTAGTTTGGATACTCTGCTGATTCAATCCATAAGCACCAGCAGTTACCTTGACTTCAGTAGTGGGTTTGTCTGTCGGACGACGGGTGATGATATTGATTACCCCACCGATCGCACCGGAACCATACAAGGTAGAACCACCACCCGGTAATACTTCTATGCGTTCGATGATATTGCTGGGAATTTCTGACAAGTCAAACCCACCGGAACCCAGGTTGTTAATCGGTTTACCATCTAACAGAATCAAGACTTGACTGCTGTTAGAACCGCGAATGAATTGACCGCTTAATGCTTGAACTTCCGTACCAGTAGTTCCATCAGGAAGAACTCCGGGAAGAAATCGTATCGCTTCTCGGACATTTCTCGCTCCTTGCGCTTCGATTTCTTCACCTGTAATTACGTACACAGGACGGGTTGAGTCTTTCACTGTCCCTTCAGTACGGAAGGGAGAGAAGACTGGTTGATTCAGTAGTTTGTCGATGACGTTTAATTCAATGTCTGCTTCTTTTTCCGGTGTCGGTATTTCATTTGATGGGGTATTCTGTGCAGAAACCTTTCCCGCATTGAATATTGTAGATATAGCTATCAATTTTATAATTAATAAAAATTCCCAATAAACACTTGCACGAAAAGTATACATAAGACTTGTCGCTGTGAGTTAATTCGTTTATTCCGCAAACAAAATTTAAATCTGCTTTCTCGAAAACAGACTTATGACGATAAAGACTGTTAGTGTCTTAATGCTTTCAAAGCAAAATTACCAAGACACTAAATAACTAATGAGAAGAATTCTTAACAAATCAAAACAGTATTTGATTGAAAGTAATATATGAATTGGAATTTATATCTGTAGCTTGCAAATCAAAAATTCTGACGTATCATCCGTACCTCGCAGATGGGTGTTTAATGTTACTATCGGCGGGCATTCTGACTCGGAGACTAGATTCCACGTCTCATCACAGTTGCGGGACAGTGCCGGATTTACACCGAACTTTCCCCCTTGCGTCTGATGGCTGTTCTCCATCAGAACCGATCGCATCAAAGTAGCTTACCACTTTTACCATTTTATTAACATTTACATTACATTTTTTAATATTTGGCGATCGCTAAAATTCTCCAGCCTGACTTAATAAGAAAGATTCTTACTAAAATTAAGGATGTTATTTGAGCATTAAAGCTACTTCTTTGTCAAAATCAAATGGGATTTGATAATGATTGTTATCAATATCTAATGATAATCGTTTTCGTTAGATATTTTTTGGTTGTTGTTCTGAGTAGAAGCTGGCGATCGCTCGAATAAGATACAAAAGTCAAACGCTTAACCGTGCATGAGTGAAACCGTTTATGTGGAAGGATGAAGTGCTCGAAGAAATTTATAAAATTCGAGAAGAACACGCTAAGGCTTTCAACTACGATTTGAAAGCAATTTGTGATGACTTGCGACACAAGCAAGCCGCAAGTGGCAGACAAATCATTTCAACACCTCTTAAACAGCCGTTGAAGCCGCACAACAAATCGCTGCACCCGACCGCTTGAGAGTTATTTGTTGGGTGCTTGCTAAGGTTACTTGCTGCCGCCGATCTTGGTGGTTTAACCGCTAAGTTATCAGTGCAGTAAGGGGATATATTTTTTGGTGCTAGCTAGAACCTGGAAAAAACCTTTAACTACGGTAAGACAAAAAATTGAATAATCTAAAATATGTTTTTGTAAGTTGAGTTTGTAACAGCCTGAGCGATGGCACGCACGCACAATATGTACAAATTTGCTGCTGCTGACGAAAATGAGATGATTGTATTCGGTGCAGCAAAGCCTAGAGAATCTCGGCAGCAAGTTTATGATTGGATAAACTTTATGAAGCAACAAGGGATTCAACGAGTTTGTTGTTTGCTTTCTAATTCTCAGTTGGCTCGTTATGAAAATCTGCTAGAGATATATCAGTCTGAATTTGGTATGGAGCGAGTATGTTGGGCACCAATTGAGGATTTCCAGCTTGCTGAGTTGGAAACTTTGACTGAGAAAATCTTACCATTTTTAGCGATCGCCAATCAACAGAATGAGAAAGTAGTTGTCCATTGTTCTGGTGGAGTTGGACGCACGGGACATGTGCTTGCTGCTTGGTTAGTCTACAGTCGAGGTTTATCTAATTTTGATGCGATCGCTGCTGTGAAGCAAACTGGAAGAAATCCTGATGAAGCTGTGATTGTGGCTTTGCTAATAGGTCGAAATCCACAGAAAGTTAAAAGCAAACTCAACGCACTTTTAGATAATTGTCGTCGCACTATTTAGGTGTTTGTCGGATTTACAGCGTTTACCTTTATCTAATTTGAAACTGCTTTAATTTTGTTGACTGCAAAACCCTTGCTTTGCCCGTAGCGGACAGTTTTGAATTCGACTTGATTTGCGTTTGGGTTATAAAGGGTGTAGGTTGCTTCTCCAGGAGTGCGTCCTACGTTACCTACGCCAATAATTTGACTTGGGGTCATTTTTATGGTGTTATTATAAGCTTGACTATCGAGGGTGGTGACTGCTGTGGTGATGGAACCTGCTTGTAGTTGGTATTGAAAAGATAAACCAGAACGACCACAGAATAAGTTATTGGCTTGCATCCGGGACAGGCGATCGCACATAATAATTGGCGAAGTTTCTGGTGTTAATTTTTCGCTCACAGATACGCTTGTTCCGTGAATTAACAAACAATCGAATTCAAAGAAGCCAAAATCTAAGTTTCTAATCCATTGCACTGTCTGACGAGAAACAGATTCCCACAATAATTTTACCGTTTCTCCTCCATATTTCTCTAACAACTCAGTCGGTTCTCCGTTAGCAGCAAGACCGTGTAAAATTAAACATTATCAAAGGCTTCATAGTTGCCATGAATACATGATATTACCGCTATTTTCACGCTTTAATCTCCTCTGTAAGTAATTGTTTCGCCTGTTCTTGGTAATATAAAATGGCAGATTCAGACAAACAGCAATCTTGTAATGTTTGCCTGAAGTTGACTTCATCTAAGTTTTCTGCAAAAATTTCTAAACCACTAAAACGTTGTGGTCTACCTTCTAAATGCCGGGGTGAATTTAATTCCACAAAATCACTTTTGGCAACACCAACAGTAAAATCAGCGTAGAGATACCGTCCATCATCAACATTAAAAATGCCTTTAGCGCGGGTGACTTTTCCATAAGCACCCTGTGTTATTTCATACCAAAACTCTTCTAAACTGTTTTCCTCGACGACTTCACCAGTGCAGGAAAAACGCTATATACCTGGTGTCATAGTTTGAATATCAACTCCTGGTATAATTTCGTCTGCCCAGGAGTGCCATTCAGAATCTTTTAGGTGTGGTGGTAGGATGGCTATCGCTCGATACGGTAGATCATTTAAAATTTGCTTGACTGCGCTTAATTCCAAATAAAATCCCAATTCTATATAGACAGCATCTGAAGAAGCTAGCTGGTTGATAAACTCAGCTTGTTGAGTGTCATTAAAGACTTTAACTCTAGGAAATTGAGCAGCGATGCGTGTCTGGTCAATGGGAACAGTGCCAGTACCAGGACTAAAATATAATACGTTTTCATCCTCTCTTAAAGCCAGCTGTTGGGAAATCCAAGTAGTTTTGCCACAGCCAACCGAACCGGCAACAACGGTGATTATTGGCAGCATATAATAATGATAATCATTTTTATGATAAAATCAAGCACTTATCAGGTGTGAAAGTGCGAGACTTGATTTAACAATTGCTGGTACAATCTTTTCACTCGCCATTCTCGCCCCAGATAAATTCCGCGCAGTTGGTCCGACTTGTAAAGCTGCTAACCCACCCATCAGAAATAATTCACAAGCTGGTACGCGCAAATGTTCATCTAAAACTGGCAAATTATTAACTATCTTGATTGGGTAAGCTGCGAAAACTTCTTTTAATAAAGCTTCAGATGTGGCATCAAATTTAGTGCCGGTGGAAAGCCAAATTCTACTGCATTCATCTTGACTACCATCACTGCATTCGACTCGCCAATTTTCACCAAGGAATGAAGCTTTGACAATTTGACAGTTTTCCTCAATCTTCAGATTACCACTATGCGCTTGTCGCCGCAATTGCATTCCCATTTCTAGTGTCATGGAACCACCGTTACGCGCTTGCACAATCATGTCAAAGCGCTTTTGATAATCTTGTTCAGCAAAAAATCCCTTGAGATACTTCGGTCCCAACCAACCCGGTTCGGCATCGAATAATTTTTCTTGCATCTGTCGGCGCATTATCAGGTGAACTTTTGCACCACGGGAAATGGCACCTACAGCCAAATGTCCGCTGGTTAACCCACCACCGACGATTAATACTTTTTCACCCGTTAAGTTTAAATTACGTAAATCCACTGAACTTGAGTGGCAAAGTCTATCTTCAGGATACGCTGACTCAATCTGGTTTACCCAATCGGGTATCTGAATTTTAGCGCTATTCGTTGCCGATACCACCCGCCGCGCAATAATTGATTGTCCATCTTGCAACCACAAACGCAAGCGAGGATGAATTGGGTGAGGCAAAGGTTCAATGCGAGTTACCAAACCGGGAATTACTTGCTGTTGCAATGCAAAGCGCTGAATTACATCCTGACAAAAATCTGCAAATAGCTGAGTTCCCGGTAAATCATAAGGTACGTGTAATTCAGTTGAGCGATTCTCAGCAAATTTACGCAAGCCGAAATGATTTGGGTCGGGATGATGAACGGCAGGCGATCGCAAATGGGGAATTTCCAAAGCTGCAAATTGTTGATTCCAGCGACTCATCCACTTACCACTAGGGTCAAACACGAGAAACTTACCTTGCATACTTTGTCGCTTTTGCAGCAAGTGAGTTACTAATGTTAATGCATGAGGACCAGCACCGATAATTGCTAAGTCAATTTTAATAGGTAAGGATGGCGGAGTATTTTCCATTTTTCAATAATGATAATCATTACAAAGTTATACTAAACATTCGTTTAGTAAAGAGTGAACTTCGCTATTATTCAGATGCTTGCCTATCAAAACCAATTGATTTTTCGGCTGAGTTTTCCATTCATCTGCATCTAATTGATAACGCGATCCACTAAGTTGAAAAATATGTCTTAAGTTACTGTCGCTGAACCAAAGTAGACCTTTAGCACGAAAGACATTTTCTGGCAAATGTTCGGTGAGAAATGTTTGAAATTTGTGGATATCAAAAGAGCGATCGCTTTCAAAAGATACAGAAACAAATCCATCATTTTCTAAATGATTAGAGTGATGCTCATGATGATGATGATGCTCATGATGGTGATGTTCGTGAGTATCTTCTGACACTTTAGAAGTATACTTATCTATTGGAGTCAACTCCACATCTAAAATTAAAGGTAGCGCTACTTCACCGTATCTAGTATGTAGGATTCTCGCTCCTGCTTTAACGTCCTGAATATAAGCTTCTAATTCCTTTAATTTTTCTGGAGTTGTGAGGTCAGTTTTATTTAGCAGAATTACATCTGCATAAGTTATTTGTTTTAATGCTGCATTACTTTCGTAATGTTCCGGGGTAAACGCCTCGGAATCTACCACAGTTATCACAGAATCCAGTTTAGTTAAATCCCGAAGTTCTGTACCGAGAAAGGTAAAGATAATCGGTAGTGGATCGGCAATACCAGTAGTTTCAATTACCAAATAATCGATGTTATCTTCTCGCTCTAGAACTCGATAAACAGCATCAACTAAACCATTGTTAATTGTGCAACAAATACAACCATTGCTCAGTTCTACCATATCTTCATCCATTGATACGAGCAATTGACTGTCTATATTAATGTCCCCAAATTCGTTGACAAGGACGGCAACTTTTAAGTCATGCTTATTCTTAAGAATTTGGTTAAGCAGCGTGGTTTTACCACTTCCTAAAAATCCAGTAATAATTGTGACTGGCATTCCCCATTTAGGAATGTCGAGTACTTCAGTATCAGTTTGGCTTTTAATCGTTGTGTTAGTCATATTCCCTGCTTGATTTTTTAGTTAAATTCAGAAAAATTATTCTGTTCATCAATTGCTTGTTGCAAAAGCGATCGCCTCTACTTTTTGATAACGATTATCATTATATATAAAAAAACGCTAGATGCAACCTAAATTGTAAAATGATGTAAATATGCGATGCTTATGGCAATAGCGATCGCTTTATGCTAGGGATTGCTAAAGCGTTGCGATCGCATTGACAATCGAGTATTCCTGAATTGAAGGATGAATCGTCATGCAAAGAATAAATATCTTGAGAAATGCATGTCGCAATTTATACTAGCTAAATAAATAAATTTTACGAAATAATCTTTAATAATAACAAAGCAATAATATTGAGCTAACAGCTAATAGATGATAACTATATAGTTTTAAAACCAACAGCTATTAACTATTAGCTGTTGGTGATTAGCGATCAGGTAATTGTTCGACTTCTGAGCCATCTTTATTTATAATCACGACCTGACGCTGGTTAGGGTCAAATCGATTAGATTGTTGTTGCATAATAGTTTTATTTTCGCGCGGATCGAAGTTACGGCTAAATTCTGCTTGCAAACCGTTGACACGTCCTTCCATCAACTTGACTTCAGTGCCAATTTCTCTTAATTTGTCTTGCTGTAACCAGTGATAAGGCAAAAGTTGTACCAAGGCAGATGTAGCAGCGACTGAAATGACAACATTAACCCCTATCTTTACCGTCGTTTCCAGTGCCATCACTTGATACGAGCGTTGCCGAAGATGCCGGCGCGGTCTTGGAGCAACCCGACGTTTTTGTATAGGTTCTAGTGGGGGTCTGGAAGGTTGAAATGCATTCATAGTATTAAAAATAACCTCGCGCTCTGCTGTCATACTGACCGTACAAATCTAACCAAGACTAATTACGGTTTTATTTAGCTGTCATATTACTTCATTTTTTCGAGATTGCTACACGTGTATTAATAGTTAAAAAAGAAACCTGGCAAACGTAAGTAGTCAGTTGCCGACAATCCACGGTATCAAGCCGCAAGATGGAAACTGCTTTCGTACTGCCAGGATTATTAGCTTTTTGATACTTTGCCAGGGATGGCAGATGGGGATATTAGCAATTAGGGATTGATGAAAAACTTATGTTATTTTTTCCTAATCCCTAATTTACAGTCCGAATATCAGGCAGCTTAAGATTTGTAAAGTTCTGTTGTTAAACGCAAAGCCAGAATCCCTGGAATTAGCGCCACAACGAGAGCTATGAAGACTTGAGTATCTGATATATGCATAAAAGCGAATCCTCCAAATCGAATCGGAATTTTGATCGGTTCGTTTACTACTTTTCCGTTCTACAACACTTGGACAAAGCTAGACAAAGTTAAACAGTGTTAGACATTGACCGGATTGCTTCCTGCTTCAATCTGGCAGTGTCGGCACTCACCAGTCCACAGGCTTAAATTCGGATAGAACTTATCCTATTTCAAATTGTATTTTACCTTGAAGAACAAGAAACTTTGCTACTTTACTCCGTTATTTTCAGTCCTATTGAGGTCTGGGGGTTTCTCGACCACCGAGCTTGCGGTTGGACTACTCTTAAAACTTTTGTACAAGTACTAAGCGCCTTAATTTTTTTCGCGATTGTTTCGCGTTCTCACAATCATAACAAATTTTCTGTTGGACAAAACATCCATTATTGTCTAGCCCAACAATTTAGTTACAGTTTCTAGCCCTGTTTTGCCAAAATTGGGGAATAACTTGTTACAAAAAGCAATTATTGGGTATGGGGCATTGGGCATGGGGCATTGGTTATTTGTCAAGCTTTTTTAGAAAAAATTATTAATCTATGTTTTATCTGGGTATAGATTTTGGGACTTCTGGTGCTAGGGGTGTGGTGATTGACTTTGAAGGCAATATGCTTTGGGAGGTGCGGTATCCTTGGTCTATGTCAAATGAAGGTAAGACAACTTGCTGGCAAACGGCTTTGTTTACCTTGTTAGAACAAATCCCCTCAGAATTGCGCCTTAAAATAAAGGCGATCGCTATCAATGGAACTTCCTCTACCGTCATGCTGTGCGATGCCGCTGGAAAGCCCGTAGACGCACCGCTGTTGTACAATGATGGGCGGGGTGCAGTCATGCTGGAACGCTTGCAAAATGTCGCACCCGCCAATCATACCGTATTAAGCGCTACTTCCAGCTTGGTAAAGCTTCTGTGGATGTCGTTACAACCATCTTTCGCAGAAGCTAGATATTTCATGCATCAGGCAGATTGGCTGGCGTTTTTATTGCATGGGGAGTTGGGTATTACCGATTACCACAACGCTTTGAAGTTGGGTTATGACGTGGAAAATTTCCGATACCCAGAATGGTTAGAAGAACTGCAAATACCAATTCATCTACCAAAAGTAGTAACTCCCGGAAGTGCGATCGCTCAATTACTTCCAGAAATTGCCGCTAAATTCGGTTTTCCTAAAAATTGTTTAGTGCGTGCTGGTACAACTGATAGTATTGCCGCTTTTATTGCCAGTGGTGCAAAATTACCCGGAGATGCGGTGACTTCTCTGGGTTCGACGTTGGTGTTAAAGTTGTTGAGTCGTACCCGCGTGGAAGATGCGCGATATGGAATTTACAGCCACCGTTTAGGCGATTTGTGGTTAACTGGGGGTGCTTCCAATACTGGGGGTGCAGTGTTGCGGCAATTTTTTACGGATGCTGAGTTAGAAAAATACAGTCGTGAGATTGATTTAGAAGAAGAAAGCGGGTTGGATTATTATCCGTTGTTGAAAATTGGCGATCGCTTTCCGATTAATGACCCGAATTTACCACCGCGATTGGAACCGCGTCCAGCAACCCGTGTAGAATTTTTACACGGGTTGCTGGAAAGTATGGCACGAATAGAAAATCGAGGGTATGAATTACTACAGCGGCTTGGAGCAGATAAGTTAAAGCGTGTCTATACTGCTGGCGGTGGTGCAGCAAATGACACTTGGACGGCAATTAGGAAACGGTATTTACAGGTTAGAGTGGTGCGTTCTGATAATACCGAAGCAGCGTATGGTACAGCGCTTTTGGCGATGCGGGGAGTGGAGATTAAGAGTTAAGAGGCGCAAAGTTAAGAGTTTCACTCGTTCCTAGGCTGGAGCGTAGGAACGCATCTCTCAGAGGCTCTGCCTCTAGCATACAGGAGGCATCAGGTTCCACCTGGAACGAGAGACGAAAGAACGAGAGTATCTTTCTACTTGCCTTATTCAGCTTGATGAATTCGCTGATAAACCAAATCGCGTAAGATATTAGCGTGTTGATTCGTAATTGACGAGTGCAAACTTCGCAGAGTCATCCGCACCAAGAGATTTTTCTGATGGAATTGGATACCCAAGCGTTGAATCGCCTTTTCGGGAAGTTGTTGATAGTGAGTTTCGCTTAATATTTCACTCTAGAGCTTTAACCAATTCCCGAAATAGTAGCTTTGCAGCCTTGGCGGATATGCGCGATCGCACACTCTGCACACACTCAAGCGCTTACGCACTAAAATTATCCAAAATGGCGTCGCAAGGGGGAACTACCTCTAGCCAGTCAAAAAGAGAAACTAGTGGGGGAACTGTTAAGCAGCTGATCAAACAGACTCGTGAGGAGTTAGAAGAGACGGAAGTCAAACTTGGTAAGCTGCATAAACGTTTGACCAATTTAGAACAATTATCAGAACAATTAGAGGAAGAAACTAAACGGTCTGAATAAAGCCGTCCCCGCGCGGTAGGGACGGCTTTTTGATGGGTGCGATCGCCATCGAGGAGTGCGCGAAGCGTCCAATGACCAATACCCTTTTAACCAACCAAAATTATGGAACCAAGCCAGGAGATAGCATTTATTGAGGCTTCCAAAGTCAGCAAACTAGCCCAAGCAACTGAAGAAGCGGCACTTGAGCTAACTAGATTCATCGACTTTGTCTGCGATCGCATCCCGGACGTCGATAGAGCCGCTACTACCGGGCGTATTGCTGTCAAAATGTATCCCAAAGTCCCCGCGCTGCACGCCATTAACCGTCACCATATGCGGGTTAATTTTGTAAAAGTTACCTTCTACACCGTGAACACCAGGCATATATATAGGTGTGGTGGACACTATGTAGCAGTCAACGCCAATAACGTTATTGGACGGAATCGGTTCTCTGCCTGGAGATGAGAGACAGTCAAACCGCTGATTATTGGGAAGCCCACTAGTGGCAATGTAGGTGTTGGCGATACTGGTCAACTCGGAGTCGAGTAACAGAAGGTGCCCTTCAATTAAGTTTGAACTCGTCGCTAGATGCTGGTGAAAAAGTAAAAGTTTCATAACGCGGCGATCGCGTGAAGGGAGCGATCGCGCTTCAATTTCCACATAACGCTCCAAAGCCTTAAAATCCTTGTGTCCAGTAATTTTTTTGATGGTGTACAAATCAGTTCCGTTGCGGTGCAGCTTGGTGATGAAACTTCTCCTGGTGCTGTGAGTCGAGATGCCTTTAGCTGCAAGACCGGCTTAAAAGACGGCCGTGCGGAGAATTATGTCAGCCCACCTTAGGGTTATAGGTTTATCGCCGGTGCGATCGCTAAACATCCAAGGCGATGTAAAATCATGTTCCTAGGCGCGTAACGACTCAGAAAGTACTTGGTGCACCGACACTTGGCGCGTCGTTCGCTTTCCGTCGGGCGTAGCTTTCCGGGTGCGGGCGCGAAAGTTGATATAATCTTTTGGACTTTTATCCGGGTTATAGCAATCGTCCGTTCGCAGCTGCACTAACGCACCCCAGCGCTCGCCGGTTCCTGTGCTAAATCCAAAAGTAGTTTGTACTTGCTGCTTTTTATTCGCCTGCGAATTTTAGAATAGTCATCATTGGACAGTAAACACGCCTGTCCATGTCTATCATTTTTCAAAGTTTTTTGCCTTTTACTACTTCCGGTTTAACCATTGGCACTGGTTCAACCGGAATATTTATATATTTAGCTAGTAGTTAAATATGGCTCTAATGTAATCCCAGCAATAATTACAGCACCTCACTAATTGTTCCGAATTTACATAAAACCGGAACATTTACACTTACTTGAATAACAAATAAAACTGATTTATTCACTTCGTTAAATCCGAGTATTGACAAATGGCAGAACCAACACTA